>JAGACI010000182.1 GCA_017614185.1 Lachnospiraceae bacterium
CATTTAAGTATATGACTTTTTATACAAGCTCAAGAACTACTTCCATGGCTCCGTCACCCTTACGGGGACCGATCTTGATGATCCTGGTGTAACCGCCCTTACGGTTGGCATACTTTGTTCCATACTCATCAAAAAGCTTAGCCACGAGATCAACTTCCTTGGTGTTACGCTTTCTTCCTGCTGCTGCAGCGGGAACCTCGGTAACGGGATATAATACCTTGAGCATCTGATGACGTGCATGAAGTCTTGAAGGAAGATCCTTTTTGATCTCTTTCTTAACTGTGGTGTACTTGGTAACCTTCTTGCCTTCAACTACTTCCTTAACACGCTTACCGTCTTTGTCCTTCTCGGGAACCGTAGCATCAACGGTAACTGTCTCGAAATTATCCTTTTCCTTAACACCCAGAGCAATGAGTCCGTCAACGATCTTCTTAACTTCCTTAGCTCTAGCCTCGGTAGTTACGATCTTTCCTTTGTAAAGGAGAGCTGTAACCTGGTTACGAAGAAGTGCCTTTCTCTGATCTGATGTCTTACCTAACTTTCTGTACTTAGCCATTTATGGCTCCTTTCCTTGACCCTCTGGTCAATCTCAATCTGATGGGGCTTAGGGCAACGCTCTTTGGACTTATACGCCTTAAGTCGGGTTCCATTATGAGAACATCGCCTTACTCATCGGATTTACAGGCAATGCCGTCAATTATTCAGTCGTCGCCTGTGTTAAGTGCGAGACCTAACTCCTTAAGCTTAGCAAGAACCTCTTCAAGTGACTTGCGTCCGAGGTTACGAACCTTCATCATATCGTCGGGAGTCTTGTTTGTAAGCTCCTCAACAGTGTTGATGCCTGCTCTCTTAAGGCAGTTATATGAACGAACTGAAAGTTCGAGTTCATCGATGCTCATAACGAGCGCCTTCTTGCTCTCATCCTCTTCCTTAGAGGTCATTACTACTGCAGAAGGTCCCTTGTCTGAAAGGTTAACGAACAGTGAAAGGTGCTCGCTTAATACCTTGGCTGCAAGTGAAACTGCCTCATCGGGAGAAAGCGTTCCGTTTGTGAATACATCAAGTGTGAGCTTGTCAAAGTCTGTAACCTGACCTACACGTGTATTCTCAACGTTGATGTTAACTCTCTCAACGGGTGTGTAGATAGAATCAACAGCTATAACGCCGATGGGAAGGTCTGAAGACTTGTTCTTGTCAGCGCTTACATATCCTCTGCCCTTTGTGATGGTCAGTTCCATGTAAAGCTTAGTCTTCTTACCTGAAAGAGTAGCTATTGTAAGGTCGGGATTAAGGATCTCAATATCCGAATCGCACTGGATATCGGAAGCCTTAACAACTCCTTCACCTTCGTACTCTATATATGCCGTCTTGGGCTCATCTGACTCGCTGTCGTTTCTGATAGCGAGATCCTTGATGTTCATGATGATCTCAGTGATATCTTCCTTTACGCCTTCGATAGAGCTGAACTCATGAAGGACACCTTCGATCTTAACCTGTGAAACTGCTGCTCCGGGTAAAGACGAAAGCATGATCCTGCGAAGAGAATTACCTAAAGTGATACCATAACCTCTCTCCAAGGGCTCTACGACAAATCTGCCGTACTTTTTGTCTTCAGAGATTTCTACAACCTCAATATTTGGTCTTTCAAAATCAAACATTAATAAACCCTCCTTATTAACCTATGGTATTATTTAGAATACAACTCGACGATAAGCATCTCATTAACGGGAACATCGATCATTGCTCTTGAAGGAAGATTCTTTATCGTACCCTTAAGGGCTTCAGTATCTGATTCCATCCATTCGGGGATAAGTCTTCCGCCTGTGATCTCAACGATATCCTTGTATCTCTGAAGAGACTTTGACTTTTCCCTAACCTCTATGGTATCTCCTGCTTTGCAAAGATATGAGGGAACATTAACGGGCTTGCCGTTTACCAGGATGTGTTTGTGAGTAACGATCTGTCTTGCTTCTCTTCTGGTTCTTGCAAATCCCATTCTGAATACAACCGAATCAAGACGGCTCTCAAGTAAAACCATCAGGTTTTCACCGGTCATACCCTTCATTCTGTCGGCCTTTTCATAGTAGTTTCTGAAAGGCTTCTCAAGAACGCCGTAGATGAACTTAGCCTTCTGCTTTTCACGAAGCTGAAGACCGTATTCTGATACCTTACGGTTAGCATTCTTAAGCTGTCTGTTAGACTTCTTAGAATAACCGAGGAACTGAGGCTCAAGGCCCAGTGCCCTACATTTCTTTAACACAGGAACTCTGTTTACTGCCATTTTTTTCTCCTTTTTTACTATTGTTTACAGTGCAAAATGCACCTTCGTCCAACTTATTGGTTACTTAATCGAGTATGATTATACTCTACGTCTCTTAGGCGGACGGCATCCATTGTGAGGAACCGGTGTCACATCACGGATAGATGTAACCTCAAGTCCTGCTGCCTGCAATGCTCTGATTGCTGCTTCACGTCCTGAACCGGGTCCCTTTACCATTACATCAACAGTCTTAAGGCCATGCACAAGTGCTGCCTTTGTAGCTGTCTCTGCAGCCATCTGAGCTGCGTAAGGGGTAGATTTCTTTGAACCTCTGAATCCAAGACCGCCGGCACTAGCCCATGATAATGCATTACCTTCTGCGTCCGTTAATGTAACGATCGTGTTGTTGAAGGAAGCCTGGATATGTGCCTGTCCATGTTCAACGTTTTTCTTGACACGTTTCTTTGTTACCTTCTTGGTAACCTTTTTAGCTGCTGCCATAATAAACTAACCTACTTATCCTTTCTGATCTCAAATGCCTGCCATGCAGGCAAGCCATTTATTACTTCTTCTTGTTAGCAACGGTTCTCTTGGGACCTTTGCGTGTTCTTGCGTTTGTCTTTGTCTTCTGACCACGAACGGGAAGTCCCTTTCTGTGACGGATACCTCTGTAGCATCCGATTTCCTGCAAACGCTTGATGTTAAGAGCAACTTCTCTTCTAAGATCACCTTCAACCTGATAATCAGCTTCGATGATCTCGGATATTCTCTTAACCTCTTCGTCAGTTAACTCTCTGACACGTGTATCGGGATTAACCTTGGCGGCTTCAAGGATCTTGTTTGAAGAAGTCCTTCCGATTCC
>JAGACI010000183.1 GCA_017614185.1 Lachnospiraceae bacterium
AACGTCGCCAAGTTTGACGTCGCCGACGTTATGAATATTGGTAAGAACTATGTCCTCAAGTTCATCTACTTCTTCGAAGTTCTGTCCCACCTTTACAAGCCATGAATTATCAAGCTTATCATCTACATAGCCCGCAGGCATCTCGAAATTCTGGGCATAGATAAGTCCTGTCAGCGCATCAAGTGTAAGAAGCTGATCTGCGTTGGCCTTCTTCTCAGCCTCTGCTCTTTGCTTCTCGTACTGCTTAACGGCATCGTTATAGTCATCCCAGCCGTCACTTAACTGTTTCTCGCCATCGTGCAAGGATTCCCAGCCTTCATTAATCTGGGTCTGGCCATCAGCAATGGCATCCCAGCCGTCGGTGATTTGCTCCTTTGCTGAGTCAATCTGCTTCTGTGCAGAATTGAGCTGTTTCTCCGCGGATTCCAGCTGACCTTCAGAAGCCTCTAACTGCTGCTTGCCAATGGCAAGCTGTGCATCTGTACTACCGAGTGCTTCCGCAGTGGCAAGTTTACCTTCCTCTAAAGCTTTATAACCCGCTTCGTATTGCTGAACCTGACCTGACAGTTTGGAAATAGCATCATCTAAGCCTGTGAATGTCATTTCGGCGGTAGATGCTGCAATTGCTGCATTGTCTGCTGCGGTCTGGGCTGCGTTCAATGTTCCCTGAGCTGTTGCGAGATTTCCCTGCACTGTAGAGTAATTTGCATCTGCTGGGTCCATACTGTCGAGTTGAGCTTGTAAGGCATCAACCTGACTTTGCAGAGTATTTAGATTCGACTTTGCCGCTTGAAACTGAGCCAGTCCTGTTCTTGCCGTATCAACAAGGCTTTTCGCCTGTTCAAGCGCTAAACTCTCACTTGCCAGTTTCGCATTCAGTTCATTCTTCTTATTATTCAGCTCATTCTGCGCATCGTTAAGCTTCTTCTTGCTGTCTTCGAGTTCTTCTTTTCCTTTGTAGAAGTCGGCTCTGCTCTTATCAAGCTCTGCGATATTTTCGTCAAGCTCAGTCTGACCGTCAACAAGATCCTGTTTGCTTTCTTCAAGATCCTTTTGGCTGTCTACAAGTTTCTGCCTGTTCTTATCAATTGTTTTCTGGGAATCATTCAGCTGCTTCTTTGCATCTTCGAGTTGGTCCACAGCTTTGGCGAAAGTGCCATCAAGACTTGCCAGAATTTTGTCATTCAGAACATCAACTTTTTCCTGGTTTAGTTCAACCTGGATGGTCTTGTCTACAAGACCCATTGTTGAAATGGAGGCAACACCGTTCTGCTTCTCAAACTGAGGTGTAATCTCATCCTCAACAAACTGAGAAAGCTCATCCATTTCCATTCCTTCCATGCCGACCGCAAGGTAAACGTTTGCCATCATATCGGTTGAAAGCTCAATGATTGAAGGCGTTCCCGCATCTTCAGGAAGGTAAGGCATCAAGGTGTTGATTGAACTTGATACCTTAACCATGGCACTGTCGAGGTCCACATCATCCTGGAACTCTAACTCAACAAGGCCATAGTTTTCATTACAAACACTGTAAACATTCTTGACACCGTTAATGGTACCTAAGGAAGCTTCCATAGGTTCACATATCTGTGTCTCTATCTTCTCGGCACTTGCGCCGGGATAGGTAGTTAAAACCATAAGATATGGTAGTGAGATTTCAGGCAGTAAGTCGAGCTGCATCTTCATAATGCTGACTACGCCCAAAACAACTGCAATCACAATGCCCACTAACACTGTGAAGGGTTTCTTGACACTAAACTTAAACATTCTCTCTCATCCTAAATTAATAATAGTGTGTGTAGTAACTGAAGGAATCCTGCCGATTCCCTTTCCCCTCAAGCATAGTTAGCCATTGCTTACTTCCTCAATTATACCCTTATTTCATTATTTGTAAATCCCTCGCCCAAATCAATTAAATTTCTATAAACTTTTTATAAAATCTCTATATTCTGCGTAATATGGGACAGACCTTACGGTCTGTCCCATATTATTTTTAGCGCTATTCAACTAGGCTTCTGCCTCCTGCGCACGTCTTGCGGTGATGCTGTAGGCGATGCCTATGATTGCTGCTGTGAATGCTGCCATTACTCCGATGTTTCTAAGGAATGAGGGAAGCATTTCACCTGACATAAATTTAAGTTCTGCAAGCATGTTTACATTTGCTGTATACCATGTTGTAGGTATGAACTTTGAGAAAATCTTCATTCCATTTGAGAAGAATTCTGTAGGAACGAATATTCCGCCAAGGAATGAGAGGATCATGGACAAGCTCACTGACAAGATAGCGATGTGTCCGTCATGCTTTGATATGGTACCGACAAAGTATCCTAACGCCATGCTGAATATTGCAAACATGAAGATGTTGATTAAAAGGTAAGGTGTAACCGCATTTCCTTTAAACTCCTCAAGGTTGAATCCTACAATGATTCCCACAAAGAGAAGGAATGCCACCATCATGATTACCAGATTTCCTATTATTATGTATAAGTTTCTCTTTTTAAGAGGAAGAGCTGAGCAGTTCATTCTCTTAACCATGTCTGGCTTATTGAAGACTATCATGATTGAAGCAATGCAGTGAATGAGGACTGTCATAAGTCCATATCCTGCAAAAGAGAAGAAATACTTAAAGCTGTCAGTTCTCTTTGCAGAGTTGTCCGCAACATAAGTTTCGGTCTTTGCTTCCTTTGAAAGGTTCTCTGCTGCTTTTTCCAAGGCATCTTTGTTTGAAATACCGAGAGCCTTATATGATCTGAAGGTATTAATGAAGCCTTCAACCTGCATGTCTACAAATGCTCCCTTATAGGAATTGGGTGATGATGTGACATTAAGTTTAATGTCCTCTCCGTTAATCACCGCATCCTCGAATCCTTCGGGAATGGTAAGAAGATAAAGGATATCTCCGTAAAAAAGTGCATCCTGAAGTTCATCCATATCTTCGGGAACCTCTGTAAGATTCTCGGTTTCGTTAAGATAAGAAACCAGTCCCTTTGACACTTCACTTTGATCCTCGTCTACCACACCGACATTAACTTCAATGCTTTCGAAGGAATAATCAGTGTTGCTGTTACTTAATGAAAGTGCTATGCACATTGCAAGGGCAACTCCGAGATAAACGCTGATTGCCAACAGATTTGATTTAGTTATTGCAATAAATGTCTTAAACACTGACATATTTATTCCTCCTGAGAGCCATGAAGCTAAGTACTATCAATATCACCGCTTCAACTGCCAATATAATTAAGCTCTTTGTAAATCTTGTGTAATCACTGTAAACAGTTAATGAGTAGAAACAATCCGAAATCGCACTTGAAGGGTTCAACTTTGAAACTATAGGTGCTGTCTTATCAATAAGTCTCTTTAAATCCGGGCTCATGAGTCCGCTTAAAGCACTGGATCCAAGTGAGATTCCAAGAGAAAGAGCGATTGTCATTCCTTCGTTTCCTCTGGAAATGCACGCTGTAAACTGTCCAAGTTCAATTCCCAATATACAGCCTACGAATATAACTGCTATGCAGGGAAGAGGCTGTGCAAATACCGGTACTTTTAAAACGTACTTAAGATATGCAGCCACCAAAAGGAGTCCGACAAAGTTTATACTTACCGCTGCAGAAAGATCGGCAAGCATCAGTTTAAGCCTGTGAGCTGCAGATACGGTCTTTCTTGCTCCTATAGGGGAATTGATTGCCTGAATATCCTTTCCGAGTGTCATTCCGATAAAGCTTCCAAAGAGGCAGGCCATTCCGATTAATGCGTAGAAGTACTGTGCTTCAGTATCTATCTTCTCTCCGCCAAGGCTTACTTTGTTGAGGTAGTCACCGCTTTCTTCCCTTACATTTAATACATCCTGAATCTTTGTGTAATCGATGCTCGCCACATCTTCTATAAGGTCATAGCTTCTTGTGAACTCATCGCCGAATTCCTTTAGGATGCTGGCTCCGACACCGCCTTTACCCATCTCTAATGTAATGTCCTCACCAAGTCTTACTATTCCGACTATCTCATCTTTGCCAAGCTTTTCTTCTGCGCTTTTAAGATCAAGGTTAGCTATATTGAAAATCCGTTTTCCGTCTTCAAATTC
>JAGACI010000184.1 GCA_017614185.1 Lachnospiraceae bacterium
ACAATGCATACCGCTATCTTATTTAATTCTGCTGCGCCGGAATTATAAAGTCCGACAAGGATAAGGTACATGTAATAAACGTAAGGGAGTCCAAAGATGACGCTCATTGGAATATCGCCGGACCACGCTGCCCAAAGTGCGATGTTGGCACCGGTAAAGGCGATGGCAAAGAAAAGAGCCGGCCAGTTGATCTTGGCTCGGATGTCGGAGATTGTCTCAATACCTGCAGACAAAAGTAAAAGCATTGCGCATTCCGCTATCTCAGTTGCCGCCATGGGCATTCTGGTATTTGGACGCAGAATATTGTAGGCAACGTAATAGACATCACCTAACAGATAGCTGACCATGGCAAAGGTAAAATACGCCGGAAGAAGGCCGTATTCTTTCTTCGCCATAAGTCTGCCTGATAATACAATTATAGGTATCGCTACGATAACCTGAGTGCTGGAAAGCACAATATCCTGCAGGGTTAATACATCCATGGATTGTTATATCCCATCCTTTCAAGGGCTTCCTTTAAAGCCTCTTTGCCTCTGGAAGTAAGGTTGTAAACCTGTTTCGTCGTCTTTTTCATAATGCGGCTTATATCCGCCGGCCGCATATCTTCAAAATAAGTAAGATACAGAACCTGTCTGTATTCATCACTCAGACTCTCTAAGGCTTCGTAGAGGTTTTTCTTGGATTCATCGGCAATAAGCTGTTCCTCGGGCTCAGGATCATCTGACTGAAGCGTTTCCCCAAGCTCACTGCTATCCTCGCTTACCATAGATAATGAAAGAATGGTTTTGTGCTTTCGCAAAAACATGCGGGCCCTGTTTTTGGCAATCGAAAATAACCAGGTTTTAAACCCGCTCTCCTTCTTTTCAACATAGCGCACAGTCCTTGATGAAAGGATAGAAAATGTATCCATCATCAGCTCTTCTGCGTCTTCCATGTTAGAAACCATGCCATACAAGAAAAGCACCAAAGATTTGCTGTATCTCTCGTATAGTTCCCCTATGGCCTCATCGTCACCCTTATTTAAATATCGAATATAGAGCTTAGCGTCTGAATCAGGCGTATTCACTCTTATTCCCTCCCGTCCCAACAGTAGGTGCAAAGCTTATCTTTGGGAAGTCCGACCGCTTCAATCATGTCGTCAAGGCGATGGAAGCGAAGAGACGTAAAGTTAAGCTGCTTTCCGATTCTTGAAATCATCTCTTTGTATTCCTCAGAATCGGGGTTCACGTATGCTTTAAGGTTAGGATAGGGGTTGTCTCCCTCTATCTCTTTAATTACTCTTCTTGTTATCAAGTCCATATCCGATGTCGAACGGGAGAAGTTTAAGTACTTACAGCCGTACAAAAGCGGAGGACATGCGGGACGCACGTGTACTTCCTTTGCGCCGCTTGTATAAAGGAATTCTGCCTTCTCACGAAGCTGTGTGCCTCTTACGATTGAGTCATCGATAAGGACCATTCTGCGACCGTTTATAAGGTCATGAACGGGTATCAGCTTCATCCTGGCGATAAGGTCACGCTTGCTTTGAAGTGTAGGCATGAATGAGCGGGGCCAGGTAGGCGTATATTTGATGAAAGGTCTCGAGAAAGGTATTCCCGACTTGTTGGAGTATCCGATTGCATGTGCAATACCCGAATCGGGAACTCCGGCAACCGTATCGGCTTCAACGTTGTCCCTTCCCGCAAGAAGTGCGCCACAGTTGTATCTCATCTTCTCAACGCTTATTCCCTCATATGATGATGAAGGATAGCCATAGTAAATCCAAAGGAATGTACAAATCTTCATGTCACTTCCGGGCTTCGAAAGTGTCACGCATGATTCGGGAGTGATGACAACTATTTCACCGGGGCCAAGTTCCTTAACATCGGAATAGCCAAGGTTTAAATAAGCGAAGCTTTCAAATGCAACGCAGTATGCGTCATCCTTTTTGCCTACGGCAACAGGGGTTCTTCCCATCCTGTCTCTTGCGGCATAAATACCTTTATCGGTAAGAAGCACCATTGTCATTGACCCTTCAATAACCTCCTGGGCGTACTGAATTCCTTCCACCAGGTTATCTTTGGTATTGATAAGTGCTGCGGTAAGCTCGGTAGGATTGATATCACCACCGCTTAATTCGAGGAAATGTGAATTTCCTTTCTTGAAGAACTCTGTAACCAGCTCGTCGATATTGTTAATCTTGCCGACTGTCGCGATTGCATATGTTCCGTGATGTGATCTGATAATAAGAGGTTGAGGCTCATAGTCGGAAATAACACCTATTCCGTACTCTCCCTCCATTTTGCTTACATCACCGTCGAACTTGGTTCTAAACGGTGAGTTCTCAATGTTGTGAATAGCGCGCTCGTATCCGGTCTTCTTGTTAAAAACCGCCATTCCCGCACGTCTTGTTCCAAGATGGGAATGATAGTCGGTTCCGAAGAACAGATCAAACACACAATCCTTTTTCGCTGCTACGCCAAAAAAACCGCCCATTATTATTCCTTTCTATTTATTATTCCCTCCCAGTAATTACGGATTGCTCCGTGCTGCGCACTCCCGCAATTACACGTTTATCTCTGCTTTAACCCCTAAAATGTCTTTATTCGCATCAAGGATAGGTTTGATGAAGTCTCTTAAGTAAACTTCAACCTGTCTTGCAGCTCTTCCTGTGTAAAGAGCAGGATCAAGTGTCTCTTTTAATTCCTCAAGGCTTAAATCGAAGGTATCGTCAGCGGCAATAAGCTCAAGGAGGTTGTTGTCAAGGCCCTCTGCCTTAACGTTCTTGGAAGCCTCCATTGAAAGCTCTCTGATTCTTTCGTGAAGTTCCTGTCTGTTGCCGCCCTTCTTAACGGCATCCATCATGATGTTCTCTGTAGCCATGAAAGGAAGTTCACTTCTGAGTCTCTTCTCGATAACCTTGGGATAAACCACAAGTCCGTCAACTACGTTTAAGCAAAGGTCCAAAACACCGTCGATTGCAAGGAAGCCTTCTGCAACAGAAAGTCTCTTGTTGGCCGAATCATCAAGTGTTCTCTCGAACCACTGTGTAGCTGATGTGATTGCGGGATTAAGTGCGTCAATCATAACGTATCTTGATAAAGATGCAATTCTCTCGGAACGCATGGGATTGCGCTTATATGCCATAGCGGATGAACCAATCTGATTCTTCTCAAAAGGCTCTTCAACCTCTTTAAGGTGCTGAAGAAGTCTTATATCATTACTCATCTTGTGAGCACTTGCGGCAATGCCCGCAAGAATGTTAAGAACTCTTGTATCGACCTTTCTTGAGTAGGTCTGGCCTGATACGGGGTAGCATGCCTTAAAGCCCATCTTCTCGGCAATCATGGGGTCAATCTTGTCGATTGTCTCGTGGTCATGATTGAAAAGCTCA
>JAGACI010000185.1 GCA_017614185.1 Lachnospiraceae bacterium
ATCGCTTCGAGGGGCTCCTTAATGACTTCGCCAAAGGTGTATGTCTCTCCAAGGCAGAAGGCAAGTTTTCTGGCCTCAATAGCCTGCCTGTAAGCCTCTCTTAAGTTCTCGATTCCTGAGTGGGGCTTGCTGATTCCTAGGTGGCTCTCCGGGAATTCATTTTCGATAAAATCGTGGATATATGTCTTCTCAACAATATATACGTTGGAATCACCGACTCCGTTAATCCTTATAAAGTTCTCACCTTCGGTGGCTTCATCGTTGATGCTTCCGCAGCATACAACAAAGTCGCTTACAAAGAAAAGCTCATCGTACTTTTCCTTTAGAGTCGCAAGCTCCTCTTTTGACGCAGGCTCATTGGTAAGAAGGTATTTAAGCTGTGTCTTGCCAAGCTCGTACTCGTTCTTTTGCTTACGTCCGGTATCGAAAAGCTCATCGTCAATCTTTTTAAGGATTCCCGCAATCTTTTCCCTGTCAACGGGCTTTAAAATATACTCTTTTACGCCGTTTCTCATCATCTCGACCGCATAGGAAAAATCATCATAGCCCGAGATTGCCACAACAACAGGCTTCTCATCAAGCTCGTTTATTGCTTTGACGAGTTCGATTCCATCCATCTTCGGCATTCTGATATCGGTAAAAAGGACGTCAACCTTGCGCTCTTTTACAATTTCAAGAGCCTCTTCACCGTTCGAGCACTCAAGGATTTCCTCTATTTCCACGCCGCTTCTTTTGGCAATCGTGCAGATGCCGCGGCGTATCATTTTTTCATCTTCTACAACAAGAAGTGTTTTCATCTCTATCCCTCACTCTTTTTGAAAGGAAGTTTAACCGAAACCTTGGTGTAACAATCTCTGGCTGTCTGAATGCTCATTCCGTATTCTTCGCCAAAGGTCATCTTAATCCTGTTCTGGACGTTTCTAAGGCCTATTCCGTTGCCTTTCTCCCCGGTCTCTTCTCCTTCACCGTTGACCCGCCTTATGAGCTTGTCGTACTCTTCATCCGTCATTCCCTGTCCGGTATCCGTAATCTCTATGATTACGTCCTTTCCGTCAGTGGTTCCCTTAATGTAGATCGTGCTGTCCACACCAAGGGGATCGATTCCGTGCAAAATCGCATTCTCCACTATCGGCTGAAGTGACATCTTGGGTATCTGCTGGCCCATAAGGTTCTCGGGTACGTTTATTGAAAGTGTCACCGTAAAATCGTATCTTAAGTTGATAAGCGCTATATAGTTTTTAATGTACTCAAGCTCTTCAGCCACAGACACATTCGCAGAAACCCAGCGCATGCTGTAGCGAAGGAGCCTTCCGAGTGCGGTAATCGAATCGGAAATCTCGTACTCCTCATCAATCTCCGCCATCATCTTGATTGATTCAAGAACGTTATAAATAAAGTGCGCATTTATCTGATTCTGTAAGGCTCTTATCTCTGAGTCCTTGGCCATTACTTCCCTGCCAATGTTCTCCCTCATAAGCTCCTGAATCCTGTCGAGCATCTTGTTAAGCTGGCTTGCAAGCTCACCCATCTCGTTGTTGCCGCTGACCTCGGTTCTCGTATCAAGGTCACCGTGCCCAACCTGTCTCATGCTCTTTAAAATGGAATAAAACTCCCTTAATAGCCCCTTTACTATCCTGTCAATAAGGAAGTAAAGCGCAAACAAAAGGAGAATCATCATTATGACAAACGCATCTCTCATGTAGTAGACGTGTTTAATCTCATCCGTTATATCTTTTATAAAAATGAGACTTCCCGAGAGTTCTTTTTCATAAAGGGAGGTCGCTACGATTTTCCTTCCGCCAAGTTTTAAGTAACTTACCTGCCCTGCATTGTTTTTCTGCTTTTCAAAGCACTCTCTTAAAAGTTCAAATTCTTCATCACTTATACCGGGTGCGGTATTAAAGTTCCCTGAATCTGTGATAAAAGCGCTCCATTCACCCTCTGTTTCCTCATAGATACTGGGAAACATTGTGCTCATCTTCATGGAGGCTTCGACAACGCCAAGCTCCCCGACTCTGTAATCGGTCAAAGGCGTTACAAGGCAAACCAGAGGGTCCTTTCTTCCTGTCAAAAGGGCAGAAAATGCCGCGTCCTTAATTCCAAAGTGCCATCCGTCCCTGTAGCCGTCGTTTTGCCAGTCCAGGTTCTCGCTTCTCTTGTTCTTATAGAGAATCTGCATCATCTCCTGAACGTTGTCATTTGCGGCAAAAATGCGCACAGAATAAAGGAGAGGGTTATTGGATACCAGCCTTTCGAGGTTCGTTATATCTCCCATCTGGAAGTCTATAAGTTCCTCGTTTGAAAGCATCTCTCCGTTTGTGGTTCTTACAAGGACCTCTTTCATCTCCTCATCGCTTATAAAAAACTGTGTCGCCATATTAATCGAGTCGATACAGTTGGCGATGTTGGAAACAGACTGCTCCCTTTTGTAATCCATTCCCGCTTTGTTGATTTCAATGGTGTTCTGCTCGATGTTGTAAAACAGAATACCGGCAAAGATTGCAATGGGAATGATAATCGCAGTAATGATTACAACCGTGAACTTGTTATTAAGTTTTAGACCGTTAAACCGTTCCCGTATTCTCATATACTAGTTCATACCAAGTTTTTGTTTGTTGAGGTTCATCTGGCGATTCTCTTCCTCGTAAACCTCTCTGTATCCGATTAATTCTCTCTTTTCAAGGTAATCTTCAACTATCTCGTCAAACTCCTCATCACTTCCGCAAAGAATGAGTTTCCTTTGCGTTTCGCCCCAAAGCTTCTTTACCTTGGAATACGCTTCGCCGATTTCGCTTGATTCGACAAGCATTACCTCGTACTGTCCCTGATAGCAGGAATAGGGATAAGTCCACTCCGCAAGCTGCTTTAAAGGTTCCTCAAGCTTAGGCATCCACTTCATCTGCATAACATTATTCTGAAGCATCCAGTAGGTGTCATCGGCTCCGTAGAGTTCGTCGTACTTTTGTCTGTCAGAGTTAAGGATTTCCCATACATCATCCTTAATCACAACCTCTCCATCGACAATATCGTAAGTCTCGCCTTCAACACCTATGCTTACAAGCTTCTGGCCGTGTTCGGACATAAGGTACTCCATAAATCTGATTGCCCTTTCGGGGTCCTTACAGTTCTTGGAAATCATAGTAACTGTCCATCCGGTGATTCCTGCCGTCGAAAGCCTCGGAGCATCACCCCTGCTGTTTCTCGGCCCGTCTACAGCCATATAGATGCTATCGGGATTCTCCGCATATAAAAGCTTTTGCTGATCGGCAAGATCGGTTCTTTGATAGATAAGGCAAAAATATCTTCCGTCTGCAACCTTCTCGCTTATCTGCGTA
>JAGACI010000186.1 GCA_017614185.1 Lachnospiraceae bacterium
GTCTCAGTAGGCGTCGGTGTCGGAGTAACGGTAGGAATCTGTGTCGCATAAGCAACTTCAGGATTCTTCTCGGCATAAACATCGAGAGTATCGCCTGTTTTAAACAGTATTTTGCCTGCCACGGTAACTAGGAGAATGATTCCGAAGACTGTGACAAGCATCTTTATAAGCTTATCTTTATCGATCTGGTTCATAGTGTGTCCTCTCAAAACATAATTATACTTCCTTACACCAAACGTTGTAAATATCGCCGTTTTCGAGTACAATGGTTTAAGTCAGAGGTTAGCTTATGAGTATTGTTGAAGCCAAAAATTTAACATTTGAATATATAAGACGTGACGAGGAAGGCAACGTCGACGGAATCACCACAGCCGTTGACAATGTAAGCCTTGATATTAAGGAAGGACAGTTCATTGCAATCCTTGGTCACAACGGCTCCGGCAAATCCACTTTTGCCAAGCACATCAATGCCATCCTTCATCCGACGGAGGGCACTGTTTTCGTGGACGGAATGAACACGATGGATGAGGATAAAGTGTGGGATATCCGCCAGGAAGCAGGAATGGTTTTCCAAAATCCGGATAACCAGATAATAGGTCAGGTCGTCGAAGAGGATGTCGGATTCGGACCCGAAAACATGGGTGTACCGACCGCTGAAATCTGGGAGAGAGTCGAAGAAAGCTTAAAAGCCGTAGGAATGTACGAATTCCGCAAGTTTTCGCCGAATCACTTATCCGGAGGACAGAAACAAAGAGTGTCAATTGCAGGAGTTCTTGCAATGCACCCCAAGTGCATAGTACTCGACGAACCCACCGCAATGCTTGATCCTAACGGCAGAAAAGAGGTAATCAGGGCTGCCAGGGCACTTAATGATGTTGAAGGAATAACGGTCGTTCTTATTACTCACTACATGGAAGAGATTATCCACGCCGACAAGGTATTTGTTATGGATAAGGGTAAGATAGCCATGGAAGGAACGCCTAAAGAGGTGTTTTCACAGGTAGAAAAGCTTAAAAGTCTAAGGCTTGACGTACCTCAGGTTACGCTTCTTGCATATGAATTAAAGAAGAGAGGCATTAACGTTCCCGATGGAATTCTGACAACCGAGGAACTCTTGAAAGCCTTGAGATTACGCACAAAACAGTAAAAGGTGACACGCATGTCAATTATTTTGGATCACGTTTCTTACGTATATAATCCCGATACGAACATGGCAGTTACCGCTTTGAATGATATAAATCTTGTTATCGGTGACGGAGAGTTCATAGGACTCATAGGACATACCGGCTCAGGCAAGTCCACACTCGTCCAGCACCTTAACGGACTTATGAAAGCAACAAGCGGAACGGTCTATGTAAACGGCGAAGACATATATGATAAGGATTATGACAAGAAAAAGTTAAGAAGCAAGGTTGGACTTGTTTTCCAGTATCCGGAGCACCAGCTTTTTGAGGTTGATGTATTTACTGATGTCTGCTTCGGTCCCAAGAACCTTGGAATGGATGAAAAGACGGTTCAGTTAAAGGCTTACGAAGCATTAAAGATGGTAGGAATCGAGGATGAGTATTTCTACCAGTCTCCTTTTGACTTATCAGGCGGCCAGAAGAGGAGAGTTGCCATTGCAGGCGTGCTTGCGATGAACCCGGAAGTTTTGGTACTTGATGAGCCCACAGCGGGACTTGACCCCAAGGGAAGAGACGAAATCCTTAACAAGATTAAGGAATTAAAAGAGAAAACAGGAATGACGGTCGTTCTTGTATCTCACAGCATGGAAGACGTTGCCAATTACGTGGACAGAATAGTCGTTATGAATAAAGGCTCTGTCATGTATGACGACGTTCCTTCGGAAGTATTTAAGCATTACAAAGAGCTTGAGGAGGTCGGGCTTGCGGCACCTCAGGTTACATATATCATGCACGCCATAAAAGAAGCGGGACTTGATGTTGACTGCGACATCACGACAATCCCCGAGGCTGCAGATGAAATCGAAAGGGCATTAAAAACCGGAAAATGATACGCGAAATTACGCTTGGCCAATATTATCAATCTGATTCGGTAATTCACAGGATGGATCCGAGAGTTAAACTCATCGGAACCGTCGCTTTTGTTGTGTCCTTATTTCTTTCAGATTACTTCCTTGGATATGCCGTTGCTATCCTTTTCCTGGCTGCATGCGTAAAGCTTTCGACGGTACCTTTCAAGTTTATTGTAAGAGGTATGAAGACGGTGGTATTCCTTCTTATTATCACTGTCCTTTGCAACCTCTTTTTCACAACCGGAACCGTGGCTGTCACTGTCTGGAAAGCCACAATCACATATGAAGGAATCAGAATGGCTGCCATGATGGCGTTAAGGCTTTCCCTTTTGATTCTCGGTTCATCAATCATGACGCTTACAACCACTCCCAATAACTTGACGGATGGTATGGAGAGCGTGATGTCACCGCTTAAGAGAATCAAGGTTCCTGTTCATGAGATTGCGATGATGATGTCGATTGCATTGAGGTTTATTCCGATTCTTCTCGAAGAGACTGACAGAATCATGAAGGCCCAGATCGCAAGAGGTGCGGACTTTGAGACAGGAGGCCTTATAAAGAGAGCCAAAGCGATGATTCCGCTTCTTGTTCCTTTGTTTATCGCCGCATTCAGACGTGCCAACGACCTTGCTCTTGCCATGGAGGCAAGGTGCTATCGAGGCGGTGAGCACAGAACCAAGATGAAACCGTTAAAGTATCATAAGCGGGATGCAATAGCATATGTTATTCTTGCGGTATATATTGCGTGTGTTGTTATAGTCGGCAAGTTTGGAATCCCTATTGGACAGTTTGTGTGGTAGATTATGAAGAGAGTACTTCTTACGGTGGCATATGACGGAACAGCTTACCACGGATGGCAGGCTCAGGATAATGCCAA
>JAGACI010000024.1 GCA_017614185.1 Lachnospiraceae bacterium
ACGCCACTTTCGCCACGGTATTTTATGCCCTACCACTGGCACCCGCATATGGAGATAATGAGAATAATTTCCGGTTCTTTTAACCTTACTTTGGACAGTAATACTGTACAATACCATGCCGGAGATGTTATCTTTATAAGTGGAGGCGTGCTTCACGGCGGAGAACCCGTTGACTGTGTTTACGATTGCATAGTCTTCGATCTCGAGATGCTTATGAAGGATAATCATGCCTGTGCAGGTACGATTCAAAGTATCATGGACGGCAAGATTAAGATTGATACCCACATCTCGCAAAAATGTGATAAAATTCTCTCTATAGCCAAATCCTTAAGCCACGTCTTATCTGAGAAGAAGACGGGCTATGAGTTCATGACGCAAGGTTACCTCTATGAACTTTTAGGAACCATCATCGAAGAAAAGCTCTACGAGGAATCCGTTCACGACTCACTTACGACGGAGAGACTTAATTCCATTAAGGGAGTTCTCACCTATATCTCAGATAATTACAGGGAGAACATAAGTCTCGATAAGCTTTCGAAGATAGCCGGTATGAATCCCAAATATTTCTGCCGGTATTTTAAGAGTATGACAGGCCGTACTCCGATAGATTATCTTAACTATTATCGCGTGGAATGCGCCTGCGAGATGCTTTCCACCAAGAATATCTCTATCAAAGAGACCGCAATTTCATGTGGTTTTTCCGACTTTAGCTACTTTGTGAAGACGTTTAAAAAGTACAAGTCGACCACACCGAAGCAATTTACCAAGAAGGAGTTTTAACAAATTGAAGAAGAAAAATGTGGTGGCTTTGGCCTTCGCATTTTGCCTCGTGCTCGGTGCGCTTTTCGGCTGCGGCAGCACTTCAGGCAAAAGCGAAACGCTTTGCCCTTTTACCCCGATTTCCTTCGATTCTACGGTCGAAGACATGATAGAAATCGAGGGTGAAAACTATGAAACCTACAACTCAATATATAACGGAATGACATATACATATCACAAAAAGTATCTTGACAAAGACGGCATAATTAAGTATATGTATGATGAAAGAGGTAAACTATGCAACATCTCCTGGGCGTACTCGGATGAGGCCGCCGGTGAGGTGATTTCAGTTTACCGTATTATTTGCGATGAGGTCGAAACGTTTCGCGGTGAGAGCGTGGAGCAGGACGGAATCGGTAACTTTACCGAGATGTGGGTGTGTGATGATGCAACCGTTATTGTCAGTGCGGTTGTGACTGACGACACCAAGGTAATGCAGATAGCATACATGTCCCCCGAGGTCTCAAAGCAGAGCAATTAGTTTTTAGTCTTTTCAAGGAGGATTATATATGCCACTTGTTACTTCCGAGCAAATGCTTCTTAAAGCCGACCAAGAAGGATACGCTGTAGGAGCTTTTAATGTTGAGAACATGGAAATGGTTATGGCGGTTATCAAAGCCTGTGAGGAACTGAACGCTCCCGCCATTCTCCAGACAACTCCTTCAACCGTCAAATATGCCGGACTTGATATGTACTATGCCAACGTAGCTGCAGCTGCAAAGAAGGCAAGCGTTCCGATTGCGCTTCACCTTGATCACGGCAACAGTTTTGAGCTCGCCATGCAGGCTCTTCACGCCGGATATACATCTATCATGATTGACGGTTCAAAGCTTGATTTTGGGGCTAATATCGCCCTTACAAAGTCAGTTGTTGATGTATGTAAGCCCTGCGGTATTCCTGTTGAAGCAGAGCTTGGTAAAGTCGGCGGCAAGGAAGATGATTTAAGCTGCGACGATCCCGGATACACAGATCCCGGGGACGCAGTAGAATTTGTCGAGAAGACCGGGGTTTCATCACTTGCGGTTGCAATAGGAACGGCTCACGGAATCTATAAAGGCGAGCCCAAGCTTGATATGGACAGACTTTCCGAAATAAGAAAGGTTGTTTCGATACCCCTTGTTCTCCACGGAGCATCAGGTGTTCCCGATGAAGCTGTAAGGGAATGCATAAGACGCGGAATCAGCAAGGTAAACTTTGCTACAGAACTTCGAATCGCTCTTTCTAACGGCATTAAGGATTACTTAAAAGAAGATCCCGACGTATTCGATCCCAAGAAATACGATGCCAGGGGAATGGAGAGAGTTACAGAACTTGTTAAAGGGAAAATTAAAGTATGCGGAAGCGAAGGGAAGGCGTAATGCCTTCCCTTCCTTTTTTTCCGCTATTTTTCTTTTAAATGTATCGCCAAAGCGTCAAATGATTCTTTAAACTTTACTTTTAGCATCTTTCCTTCAATCAGGATTTCATGATCTGATGCTTCGTATTTATCCTCTATCACGAAGTCTTTATCGAGAGGAATCTCTATCTCATTAAGTCCCTCATGCTCAAAAGAATGAACCAGCGCCAAAGCTTCTTTTTCATAGTATCTGACCGTTGCCTGATAGCCTTTAAGCTCCCTGTTTGAGTTCTGGAACGGGCCGAATCTCTTTGTAAATCCGTTTATTATAATGGGCGAGACAGCCTTGTAAAAGTTAAGTCCTTTAAGAGCAAAGTCCCATTTTTCACCGGATAAACGCTCAACATCTCCCGAAAAGCAAAGGACACCGTACATAGCCGCACACACGGAATATGCGATTCTCTTTAAGTCATCGGCTGCCCTAAGAACTGCCCAGATCTGGCTTTTACTTGAAAGCACCAGGCTTTGCAGGTCAGCTGCAATAACGGGTATTTCCTTTTCCTCGTGCGCATCGGAGAATGAAAGGTAATCGCCAAGTTCCATAAATC
>JAGACI010000187.1 GCA_017614185.1 Lachnospiraceae bacterium
GTAAGAAATATTTATTCTTGACAACAGGAATAAACTTCGATACAATAACATCTGTTGTAAAGATTGTGCGTTTAGCTCAGCTGGATAGAGCGTTTGGCTACGGACCAAAAGGTCGGGGGTTCGAATCCTCTAACGCACGTTGATGGAAAGAGAAAAGGATGCGTTAGCATCCTTTTTTCTTTCCAGAAGCGGCGTCGAAGATACGAGCCCGGGGGCTCGATCTTCGCTCCGCTCCGGTCGGCGCTAAGCAAACGTCCACCGGACGTTTAGCGCCCTCTAACGCACGCGAATCCTCGGAAGAGCATGCGTCCGCGGTGCGCCCTCTAACGCACTGGTGTGTTAGAGCTGCGCAAAGCATAATACCCTTCAGATAGAATTTCGCTTGCGAAATTCTTGCGCCGAGGGCGGTCGCGTAGCGACATTTTCCCTTCGCCCGAGTGCGATGAGTTTCTTATGTCGAAGACATAAAGAATGAAGCCCATCGCGGGAACGATGGGCTTCTTGAGGGGAGTATAAATAATTAATATATAAGGGTCTGCAAATAGAGGAGATGAAGGGTTAACCTCTATTTACAATACAGATTATATAAGAACCCCAAATAAATTGCAATACCCAATCTTAATTTTTTTAGCGTTTTTTTTGCTACTATTAGTTGCACTTTGATATTTTTTATTAAAAGAGGAGAAAAATGCGTAGATTTGAGCTCATTGCACCCTGCCATTTTGGCATGGAAGCAGTATTAAAAAGAGAGATTATTGATCTTGGATATGACATAGCTGAAATAAATGACGGACGTGTCAGCTTCTTTGGAGATGAGGAAGCGGTGGCAAGAGCCAATGTCAATTTGAGGACCGCCGAGAGAATTCTTATCAAGGCAGGAAGTTTTCATGCGGAAACCTTTGACGAATTGTTTGAGGGCACCAAGGCTATCGAGTGGGAAAGCTATATTCCTAAGGACGGCAAGTTCTGGGTAGCCAAGGCTGCGAGCGTTAAGAGTAAACTTTTCAGCCCTTCTGACATTCAGTCAATCATGAAAAAAGCGATGGTCGAAAGACTTAAGGGCGTTTATCATATTGAGTGGTTTAAGGAGGAGGGAGCTTCTTTTCCTCTTCGTGTCTTTATAATGAAGGATGAGGTTACAATCGGTATCGATACAACCGGTGACTCACTTCATAAGAGAGGCTACAGATTATTAAAGGCAAAGGCACCTATCGCTGAGAACCTCGCCGCAGGTCTTATAATGCTTACCCCCTGGAATAAGGACAGAATCTTAATCGATCCTTTCTGCGGAAGCGGTACCATTCCCATTGAAGCAGCGATGATGGCTGCCAACATGGCACCCGGTATGCACAGGAGTTTCCTTGGAATGGGACAAAAGGAGATTATCACTCCCTCGCTTTGGAAAGATACCGTCGAGGAAGCGGAAGATATGGTTGACTTAAATGTAGAGCCTGATATTCAGGGCTTCGATATTGATCCCGACATGGTATCAGTTGCAAGAGAGAATGCAAGAAAAGCGGGAGTAGAGGATTTAATTCACTTCCAGAAAAGAGATGTGGCTGATTTAAGCCATGCCAAGAAATACGGATTTATCATAACCAATCCTCCTTACGGTGAGAGACTTGATGAAAAGGAGACCGTAGGAAGGCTTTATAAGGTGCTTGGTGAGAGATACAAGCAGCTGGATTCCTGGAGTATGTTCCTTATCACTTCCTATGAAGAGGCAGAAAAGGCAATCGGCAGGAAGGCTGATAAGAACAGAAAGATTTACAACGGGATGATGAAGACGTATTATTATCAGTATATGGGTCCAAGGCCCCCCAAGAGGGAGAAATAGAATGTCCAAGTCACTGGCAAGGAAAAGCTTAATATGGAGTATTATGCTGACGGTTGTCCTTATGGGAGCAATGCTTTATTATTCATCCCAGAAGATGGTCGTTATTGCCAACTCTGCTTTACAGTACACGGGCGAGGAAGACGGGGAACCCACAAACGTACGCCCCATAAACTTAGTCCCTTCAGGTTATGAGAACGGAAACTTTACATTAAAGGTTCCGGAGGGCGTCAAGGCTGAGGATGTAATTGTTGATAACAAGATTACAGACAGAGAGATCTGGATTTACGTCGACAGAACGGTTTCAGGCGATTTTGGAGAGGCCAACATTGAAGGTGATGTTTCATCGGTTCTTTCGGGATATTTACAGGAAGTCAGAGGCGGAGTCTGGTTTAAACTTCAGATGAAGGGCCTTTATGAGTGCTTAAGCACACTTGAGAACGGCTCCCTTACCGTTACAGTCGGAAGACCGAAGGATATGCATGATAAAGTCCTTGTCCTTGACGGGGCAGGTGATGCGATTACTTCCGATATACTTGCAAAGCTTGAAGAAAAGCTTGAGGCGGATGATATCAGAGTTTATAATCTTTTGAAGACCAATAAGTCACTCAATGTATCAGGTAAGCTTGGAATAGCCAATGGCGTTGATGCGGATTTTTATATAAAGCTTCAGACGGACACTGATTTGAATCAGGATTACTACGGAGTAGACGCTTACTACAATGAAGAGTTTTTTACCCCGAAGCTTGACGGCGCGAGACTTGCGGATGCCATCGAGAGGAATCTTGTCATGTCTGTTTACACTACAGGCCATAAACCCCTTGGAATGACAGAGGATTACAGCGAACTTTCTATGGCGAAGATTCCTGCGGTTATAATGACTGTAGGTTATACGTCAAACCCTGAGGAGAGCCTTCTTTTAAATAAGGAGAGCTACAGAAACAGGGTGGTTGACGGAATATATAACGGCATATGTGAGATTTATGCCGGAGAGGAATTTGAATGAGAATTATTTTTGCTACAGGCAATGCCCACAAGATGAGAGAAATCAGAGAAATCCTTGCGGGAGATGACACGGAAATCCTTTCGATGAAAGAAGCCGGAATTGAAGCCGACATCGTGGAGGACGGCAAGACTTTTGCAGAGAATGCAATGATTAAGGCAAAGGGAATTGCCAAGCTTATTAAAGATAATGACACCATCGTTATTGCCGACGATTCGGGACTTGTAATAGATGCTCTAAACGGTGAGCCCGGAGTTTACTCTGCAAGATATATGGGAGAGGATACCTCCTACAGAATTAAGAACAAAAACCTTATAGACAGGCTTGAAGGCGTGCCGGAAGGTAAGAGAAGTGCAAGATTCGTCTGCGCGATGGCTGCATGTTTCCCGGATGGAACGAGCAAGGTTGTCGAGGGAAAGATAGAAGGAAGAATCGGATATGAGGAGAGAGGCGAGAACGGCTTTGGCTATGATCCCATTTTCTATCTTCCTGACAAAGATGTGTCTACGGCGGAACTTTCACCGGAAGACAAGAATGCAATCAGCCACAGGGGCAACGCACTTAGACTTATGAAACAGGAAGTTTTGAAATGGAAGACGGAACAAAGGTAATCGTCCTTAGCGATACCCACA
>JAGACI010000188.1 GCA_017614185.1 Lachnospiraceae bacterium
ATCTTGCTCTTGTATTCGTCCTTGAACTGGGAAGCCAGTTCTTTCAGATCATCTGCAGTCAGGTCGATATCGAAAGTAACGCCTTTCTTGGCTTTCATCTCATCGATCAACTGCTCGAAGTACTTCTTGCCGACTTCCATAACAACGTCGGAGTACATCTGAATAAATCTTCTGTAGCAGTCCCAAGCCCATCTGGGATTATTGGACTTCTTGGCGATTACATCGACAACCTCTTCATTAAGTCCAAGGTTTAAAATAGTATCCATCATGCCGGGCATACTAGCTCTTGCACCGGAACGTACGGATACTAATAAAGGATTCTCCTTGTCTCCAAATTTTTTGCCTGTGATTTCTTCCATCTTGAGGACATACTCGTCGATTTGTGCCCTGATTTCGGCATTAATCTCCCTGCCATCCTCATAATACTGTGTGCATGCTTCAGTTGTGATAGTGAAGCCCTGCGGTACGGGTAGGCCAATGTTGGTCATCTCTGCCAAATTTGCTCCCTTTCCGCCAAGAAGGTTACGCATATCTGCGCTGCCTTCGCTGAACAGATAAACCCATTTTTTAGCCATTGTTTTCTCTCTTCCTTCTTTAATATTTGCCCTATGTGAGCGATATTTTATGCTTACTTACCCTATGTAAAATTTTAACATATTGTTACTCATTTTTGCATCATTCAGAAGAAAAAAATTTCTAAAAACTCCTTAATTCATCCATTGAATCGTCAGTCGATTTATCAATTTCTCGAATTATTACGTCATAGCTGTATCCGGGATTAACCTCTACAGTCACTCTGTCCCCTACTTTTTTACCAAGAAGCGCCTTTCCTAACGGTGATTCGTTGCTGATAAGGCCTTCAAGAGAATTACCTCTTACCGTAGTAACAATTCGGTATGTCTCCTCGACCTTATCTTCCTCAACAAAGACCTTTACAGTATTATTTACTCCAACCTCATCATCTTTTGATGAATCATCAATGACCGTTGCAGTCTTGATCATTCTCTCAAGATATCTGATTCTGCTCTCGTTCTTATTCTTTTCTTTTTTTGCAGCGTAGTACTCAAAATTTTCAGAGAGATCCCCCTGTGCTCTTGCCTCTTTTACATGTTCCAGAAGTTCAGGGCGCACTACTACCTTCCTGTGCTCAATCTCCTTTTCCATTTTCTCTATATCACTTTTAGTAAGCTGATTGTTCATTAACCTAATTCCTTTGCCTTCTTAATAAGCTCTCTGGCATTGTTAAGTGCTGATTCACTGACATCTTCGCTTCCAAGAAGTCTTGCAACCTCGGCTACACTTCCCTCGTAATCAAGACTCCTAATATGTGTGTTGGTTCTTACACCGTCATTGTCCTTTTGAATAATAAAATGCTCATCAGCTCTTGCTGCAATCTGAGGCAGATGGGTAATGCAGATTACCTGGTGTGCTTTACCCAGTTCACCAAGTTTTCCCGCAACCTGCCAGGCGGTTCTTCCGCTTATTCCGGCATCAATTTCGTCAAAAATAAGAGTGTCGATGGAATCCTTATCTGCAAGAAGTGTCTTAATGCCAAGCATGATTCTTGATAATTCACCGCCGCTTGCAACGTCCTTTAAAGGCCTCATCGCTTCGCCTACGTTAGCGGAAATCAGGAATTCAACATCATCAAATCCAAGTTCATTGGGTTCGCTCTTTTTATTGATATCAATCTTGAATCTCACATCGGGGAAACTGAGTTCCTTCAAAACAGAAACCAGAGTCTCCTCAAGTTTCATAGCCTTGTTTCTTCTGATGGCGCTTATTTCTTCCGCCATAGAATCAACCTTTTTCTTAAGTTCTATAACGTCGTCGTTAAGCTTTGAGATACGTTCCTCATAGTTTGTAATCTCATCCATTTTAACTTTAAGCTCATCCGCATAAAGCAAAACGCCGTCGATGTCTTTATTATATTTATCCTTTAACTTATTGATTAAGTTAAGTCGTTCTTCCGTCGCATAATAAACCGAGCCGTCAACCTCAAGATTATCAAGGTATCCTTCGGCCTCACGGTGGAAATCATGCAAGAGACCTTCTATCTGGGCAAGGCTCTGTTCCATGTTTTCAAGTTCTTCATCAAGCGAAGAAACCGAGCGCATCTCCTTTAGCGCTCTTCCAAGTCCGAGTCCCGCACTTCCTTCTTCATCATTTCCGCAAAGTGCACAGACTCCGGTTAAGGCATCACCTATTTTCTTGGCATTGGACATTTTCTTAAATGCCTTCTCAAGTTCTTCATCTTCACCGGGTTTAAGTTCGGCCTTAACTATCTCGTTATATTCAAACTCATAGAGTTCCATGGTTCTTCTTCTCTCGTCTTCATCCATGGAACCGTTCTCTAACTCATGTTTCGCTTTGGTGTATTCCGAATAAATCTCCTTAAGAGCATCAAGCTTATTAAGAAGTTCATCACCTGAGTACAAATCAAGAATCTCAAGATGTTTTTTCTTATCAAGGAGGGACTGGTGCTCGTGCTGACCGTGAATGTCAATCAGAAGTTCCGTAACAGCCTTAAGCTGTTTGGCATTACAGGACTCGCCGTTAATCTTAATAACGCTCCTGCCGGGCATTATTCTTCTTGAAATATTGACAAAGCATCCGTCAACAGGGATTTCCATTTTTTCAAGCATCAAAAACAGCTCCGGGTCATGTGACTCGAAGTTTAATTCTACAAGGGCATACTCCTCCCCTGTTCTAATTAAGTCTGAATCGGATTTGGCTCCCAGGGCCAGATTAATTGAGCCCACAAGAAGTGATTTTCCCGCACCCGTCTCACCGGTCAGGATATTTAAGCCCGGCTTAAAAGAAACCTCGGTTTCATCGATGAGTGCGAGATTTTCAACATGTAAACTGTGTAACATAGATTCTCCTTACACCTCTATTAGCTCTCTGAAGTGATGTAAGATTAAGATTCGATAATTTCAGAAATCTTGGGAATAAGCTCCCCTGCTTCCTTTGTTGTCAAAACTGCAACCATGATTGTATCGTCCCCTGCGATAGAACCTGCAATTTCCTTAAATTTCATTGCATCGATAGCAGCTGCAACAGCCATAGCCATTCCCGGTACGGTCTTTATAACAAGGATGTTCTGTGCCTGTGTAACGGAAAGGAAACCTTCCTTGAGTACTCTTAAATACTTGGCGCCAAGATGGTTCTCGGACTGGCTTACGATTGCATACTTCTGCTTTCCGGAATCATCTGTAACCTTTAATATCTTTAACTCTCTGATATCTCTTGAGATGGTTGCCTGTGTAACCTCAAATCCTCTCTCGGACAAAAGGTCTGACAAATCCTCCTGAGTTTCGATATCCATGTTCTCGATTAATTCAACGATTTTTCTCTGTCTGTTCTTTTTAACAGCAA
>JAGACI010000005.1 GCA_017614185.1 Lachnospiraceae bacterium
AGTTTAGGTATTAGTTCGGGAAGATATCTTTCGATGTAACCTACAACTGCAGGACAGGGCTGGGAAATGCCGCCTAAGAAGTTGTGGGTCTGAATATATTTGATATAAGCCCATGTGGTGATATCGGCGCCGAATGAAACGCTGATAAAGCGGCTTACGCCAAGTTTCTTAAGTCCGCCAAGGGCTCTTTCATAGTCATTCGGATAGTCAGCCAGAAATGCCGGAGCGATGAGAACGGAAATCTTCTCGCCCCTCTTTAAATCATCAAAAAATCTCTCAGTATCATCTCTGAATTCTCTAGCATCATGCTCGCAGACATCAAAGCAGGCTCCGCACGCTACACATTTGTCGCCATCTACTTCGATTCGGGATTTGCCGCAAGCATCGGGTTCTGTGGAAACACATGCACCCATCGCGCTGCACACGCGGATACACTTGTTACAGCCCACGCAATTGTCATTGGTGTAAACCAGTGATTCCTTTGCCATAATACTACCTCCTGATTCCTTTTCTAAATAATGATAAAAAAAGATGTGCCTAACCACTATTGTATTCTCAAATCGTTCGGATTTCAATAATTATTTCTCTATTTATTGCTTTGTCTGACAATTAAAAAAGTAAAAGAAAATACCCTTCACCAACGGGGAACGAATGGCAAAGGGTATTTCCGGTAGTAAAACGGCTCTTAATATTTATTAATTTAAGGCGATCTTGAGATTATCAAGATTCTCCTTCATAGCGGATAAATAAGTTCTTCCGGAAGCGTACTGTGCGCTTGTTGTAGACTGAAGAGAATCGATTGTAAGAATCTGTGCGTCCTTGGCAGCTGTATTGTCTCTTACGGTCTCGGCAATCTTACCGTCGCTGTTATCGATGATAAGGATTGCAGGGAGATTTAACTCGTCAACTTTTTCTGCAAGGAAAACTACTGTCTCAAAGCTTGCCTCAGACTCGGCTGAGCATCCTACAAATGCTGCATAGTAGGTAAGGTCATAATCATCAACCAGATATCTGAAAGGGAAACGGTCCGCAAAAAGGACGGTATCCTTTGAGGCATCTGCTACCATAGCCTTGTACTCGGCATCAAGTGTCTGAAGTTCCTTTTCATATCCTTCAAGGTTAGCCTGATAAGCGGAAGCGTTGTCTGCGTCAATTGCCTCTAATGCCTCTGCGATTGCAGCGCATAGTATCTGCGCATTTCGAAGAGACAGCCATACATGCTCGTCAAACTCTTCTTCCTCTTCATCCTCGTGATCATGGTCATGGCCTTCATCTTCTCCATCTTCGTGCTCATCTTCACCTTGCATGCCCTCCACAATTTCTTCAGCCTTGACTGAATCGCCAAGAACCTCGAGAAGGTTGATAACTTTCATATCCTTGTTGGTTGCCTGAGCGAGAACGTCCTCAACCCACTCGTCTGACTCACCGCCGACATAAATGAACATGTCGCAGGAAGCGATCTTTGAGATATCCTCTGCAGTGGGCTGGTAGCTGTGAAGATCAACGCCGTTATCAAGAAGCATTGTCACATTTGCATCAGCTTTTTTATCACCTAAAATCACATTCACCCAGTCATATGTGGGGAAAATGGTTGTTACAATATTGATTTGCTCGCTTGTATTTTCTGTTGTCTCTGATGCCCCTTCGGTGTTTGAAGCCTGCGCCTTATCCGCAGAGCAGCCTGCAAGACCTGCGAAGGCGAGAACAACTGTCATAAGTAAAGGTAAAACTCTTTTCATTTGTATTACTCCTCCTTCTGTTGCAAATTCAAAAATAAGATTTGCAACACAATTGCATATTATAGCACCATGTTTTTCTTTGTCAATAGAATTTGCAAAAATGTTGCAAATTTTTCTTGCATGTGCCAAAATCAGCCATATATGGTATATTTATATGCGGAGAACAAAACCATGAAGAACACTTACAAGACAAAAGCCAGAGAATCGATTGTTTCTTACTTAAAGAACAATCCGGACAAGCGCTTTACCGCGAGGGAGATCTTTGACCATGTGAAAGATGAAGCGGAAGGCGTTAACAGAACAACTGTATACAGAAATCTGGACAGATTGTGTGAGCAGGGCGATTTGGCCAAGTTTAAAGAGCCCAACCAGGATGCATGGTTCTTCCAGTATTCCGTAGAGCACAAGCACTGTAATTCACATATGCATGCGCAGTGTTCGGAATGCGGCAAAATCTTCCATTTGGAGAAACCCTTTGTGGACGATTTTGAAAGCAAGCTTCGCGACACATACGGTCTTGACGTCAATGCGTCCAAAACCGTCATCATCGGAGTTTGCGAGGATTGCAACAAGATTGATGCGGAGAATAAACCATGTCATTTACACTATCCGAATTAAAACAATATAAAGATATAGTAATCCAGTGCCACGACAATCCTGATGCGGATGCTTTGGCGAGCGGCTTTGCCCTTAAATGGTATTTGAAAAAAGAGGGAATTGACGCGCGCTTTATTTACGGCGGCAAATTTTCGATTAAAAAAGCGAACCTCGTTTTAATGACCGAGAAACTTGGAATCGACGTCGAGTATGTCAAAAAGCTTGATACAAAGCCTGAACTTCTGGTAACGGTCGACTGCTGCTACGGTGAGAGCAACGTCACAAAGTTTGAGGCAAAAAATATAGCCGTAATCGATCACCACAGAATCACGGGCGTTCTTCCCGCAATGAGCGATATAAGAAGTAACTACGGCTCATGCTCCACTATTATTTATGAAATGCTTAGCGCTGAGGGCGTTGATATCAACACCGATTCAAACGTTGCCACCGCGCTTTACTACGGTTTAATGACCGATACAGGAAACTTTTCAGAGATTTTCCACCCCGCCGACAAGGACTTAAGAGACTTCGCGTCCTTTAGAAGCGCGGATATCATTCTTTTTAAAAACTCAAATCTTTCAAGGCAGGAACTTGGAATTGCAGGTGATGCCTTAAATAACGCCAAGTACAACGATGAGCACAGCTACGGCCTTATCGAAGCCGCGCCCTGTGACCCCAACATCTTAGGCGTTGTAAGCGACATGCTTCTCGAGGTTAACACCATCGACACCTGCATCGTCTACAGCATTCTTCCCTTTGGCGTCAAGTTCTCGGTAAGAAGCTGTGTCAAAGAGGTAAAAGCCGGTGAGATGGCAGCCTACATAGCAGAAGGCCTTGGCGGAGGCGGCGGTCATATTTTCAAAGCCGGCGGCTTCCTTAATAAGGATCTTTTGGAACTTGCGGGCATTAAGTACAAGAAAAACAAGCTCGAAGAGTTCATAACCAAAAGAATAAATCAGTATTTTGACGAGTCAGAGATTATCTACACTTCCACTCACGAAGAAGATATCTCCAAGATGGAGCACTACGTGAAGAAAGAAACCCCCGTCGGTTTCGTTAAGGCTACAGACCTTGCAAAGGTCGGAAGAACCATCACGGTCAGAACTCTCGAGGGCGATGTGGACTTCCCTGTCAAAAAGGACGTTTACATCATCATCGGTGTCGACGGTGAGATTTATCCCATCAAGCAGGCCAAGTTTGAGGCTTCCTACAAGGTTACCGATGCGCCTTACGTTTTCCCCGGCGAGTACGCTCCCGCCGTTGTCGATGTCAAGACCGGTGAGAGAATCGAGATTCTGCCCTTTGCCAAAAGCTGCACCACCTCTGATGACGGCGGAATCTATGCAAGAGAACTTGACCACAGAGTTAAGATTTTTACCACATGGGATCCCGACAAATACTATCTTGGCGTTCCCGGCGACTTCCTTGCGGTAAGGGTAGATGACCACAAGGACGCATACATCATAGCAAGAGACATTTTCTTTAAGACTTACAGGAAAGATTAAACAATGAAATACGCAGCATTTATAAGTTACAGGCACGCTCCTCTCGACATGGAGATTGCCAAGAAAGTTCACACCGCCCTGGAGACATATAAGATTCCGGGGTCTGTGAGGAAAAAAGTTAATAAATCAAAACTTGGGAGGGTTTTTAGAGATCAGGAGGAGCTTCCTATCGGAAGCAACTTAAGTGACAATATCTCTGAGGCCCTTTCGTCGTCTGAGTACCTGATTGTCATCTGCTCACCAAGGACCCCTGAGTCATACTGGGTTCAAAAAGAGATAGATGCTTTCATTTCCATGCACGGAAGAGACAGGGTTCTTGCGGTTTTAATCGAAGGCGAGCCGGATGAGAGTTTCCCTCCCGCCCTCCTTGTCGATGAAAAAGGCAATCCCGTCGAACCCCTTGCAGCGGACGTAAGAGGCGAAACAAAGAAAGAACGTAACGGCAAATTTAAGACCGAGATTTTAAGACTAATCGCTCCCCTTCTTGGCTGCTCATACGATGATTTAAAGCAGCGCCAGAAAGAGCGAATCATAAAAAGAACAATCTCTCTCGTATCCGCAGGCGCCGCTGTAATCGCCATCGCAGGTACTGCCTTTGGTATCTATAATGCCAGAGTCGCTGACGAGATGACTAAGCTTGCTAACGAAAAAGCAGAGCTTGCCGATGAGAAGACTAAACTTGCTAACGATATTCTCGAAGAATACAAAGAAAAACAGGAAAATCAGTCAAGATTCCTTGCAAAGGAAGCCATCCAGGTAATGGAGGGCGGAAACAGGGAAGATGCCGCATTAATCGCAATGGCCGCACTCCCCGGAGAAGATGACAGGCCCTACGTTCCGGAAGCCGAGGAAGCTTTAGGTGAAATTCTTCACGCATACGACCTTGGATACTCAATGGAGTTTGACAGGACTCTTCCTTTAAACCTTACCGTAAGCGACATGAAGTTAAGTCCTGACAAAAAGCACCTTGCTGCTGTCGACTTTGGAAGCAACGTTTACGCGTGGGATACCGAGACATGGGAAAGAACCTTTATAATCAAGCCTGTGGTTCTTGAGACATTCTATCTTGATGATGTTGATGCGATTGAGATTGACGATACGGGTGTTTATGTCCTTTCGCAGAAGCTTCTTTCAAAGTATGACTTTGACGGCAACCCCGTATATGCCAAAATTCTTGACGGATATTTCAAACACCTTGCGGTTGATTCCGAGTTAGACCTTGTCTACTGCATAGGTAACGATTATATCTGCCCTTATGAGGCATCAACAGGTAAAGAACTTGAAATAATCGAGACACCCAAAGAGAATTGGACTTTCTTTTCTGACGAGAAATTCTCAAAGGACAAGAAGTATTTCTATACGGTTTTAAATAATCACGATTCTGAGAGAGAATTCCTGGGAATCTATAAGCTTGGCGAAGAAGAGCAGAAAGAGCCCAAGATAATTAAGCTTTCCGAAGAAAGTGTACATCAGGTTTTCTCGACTCCCGCAGGAAACGTTGCCCTTATTTCAAGTAAGGACAACTTCTGGATGGAAGACAATCCCGATATGTGGCTTGACGTTATTAATCCCGAGACTGGAAGCACACTTTGGAGTAAGAAACTTCCCGTACAGTTCAGGAGGGCAACAACAGCCTACACGGATTTGAATGCCCGTGAATACACAGACAGTGAAGGAGTCATTCATCGCCAGGTTGTATGCATCGCAGAGAGCGAAGCTTTTTGCTATGATGAGGAAACAGGAGAACTCATCTCCTCTCTCACTCTTCCCGCAGACGGCTGCACACTTGATTTAAGAAGCGATAACGAATATGGATTCGTAAGCTATACAAACGGCGGAATCGACACCATTAATTTTGTAAACGGCCAAATTATTTCTGAGAATGCGATTGCAACAAACCTCGGAATCAGGGATGTTTTGTTAATGGATGGCAGAGTCATCATAAGAGCCGGTCAGTCCTCCGATATTTATCTCCTTAAATATCACAAAAACAAGGACCTTGTGACAATCTGTGAAAAGGGCAAAGGCCAGGATATCTGTGATGTTGCTCCCGACGGAAGCTATATTGTCACAAGCGAAACCGGGATGTTGCATTTTGTCGACATGGAAGGCAATTACTTCTATGACTTTGAAATCGGGCAGGATTATCCCCTTGATAAGACTTTTTATAAAGATAAATATATCGTTGTCGGATACGACTACTTAAGAATCGTAAGCCCCACCGATAAGAGTTTTGAGGAAATTAAATTTGCGGACCTTGGTCATGATGACAAGTTCTTTAAGCTTAGGTTCTCCGGAAAGGGAAGATACATAACCTTCTGGGACAGCCGCGATTACACTGTTTTTGACGTTGAGGAAAAAGACTTTATCACAAATGGAAGCTGCGAGTCCCTGATTGGTGGAGCAGTCACTTCCGATGACGGTGCTTTCGTTTACATATCCCCGAACGGTCAGGTTTTGATGAGGGCCGATATCAAAAACGA
>JAGACI010000025.1 GCA_017614185.1 Lachnospiraceae bacterium
AGTTATATATGTTTTCATGGCAATATGGACGGTCGTTAACCTCTTCCCGATTTACTTCATGTTTACATTCTCATTGAAGTCAAACGAGGAAATTTTTGGTAAGAACATTATAGGCTTACCTGAAAAGTGGTTATGGTCCAACTTCTCATCGGCTATGAAAACAGGAAACATGGGCCTGTATTTCCTTAACAGTGTAATTGTTACACTTGCTGCGACCGCACTTACAATCATTGCAGCAATGATGGCTACTTATGCGATTACACGTATTAAATGGAAATTAAGCGGAACCACCAATGCATTCTTCATGCTTGGACTTACAATTCCCCTTCAGGCATCCATCGTTCCCGTATATGTACTTTTATCAAAGGCTTCAAAAGTAGAAGTATTAAACAAGTTCATCGGACTTAACAAGTACTCTACTTTGATAGTACCTTATTCAGCATTTACACTTGCGATGGCAATTCTTATCTGTACCGGATTCATGGTAGAGATTCCTTACGACCTTGATGAGGCAGCAAGAATTGACGGATGCGGACTTTGGAAAACGTTCTTCAGAATCATTGTTCCTCTTATGAAGCCCGCACTTTCAACCATCGGAGTTTACTCATACTTACAGTGCTGGAATGAGTTCATGTTTGCCAACGTATTCATTTCTGATTCCGTTCACAGAACTCTTCCTGTAGGTATCAAAGCTTTATCCGGACAGTATACAACTGAATGGGGACCTATCGGCGCGGCTTTGGTTATAGCAACATTCCCGACTCTCATTGTTTACATCGTATTAAGCAAGAGAATTCAGGAAAGCTTCATTGCCGGTGCTGTTAAAGGCTAAATTAGAACTGATGCAAAAGGCAGGTTTGGCGCAAGTCAGACCTGCCTTTTCGTTGCGTAAATACAGCAAAAATGGTATCTTTATAAGTGGCGGTATTAACGTATATGAGGGTTACGGGATGGATTTAGGTAAAAATTTTTTAAAGGAAAGACGCAAAAAACAAACTTCTCTGTTTTCCAGATTAAAAAGGGTTGTCTGGGTAATCGAGATAGTCATTATCATATCCTTTCTTGTTTCTGTTTATATGATAACCGAGAAGGAAAGAAGGGAATATGAGATAAGAGAGTCCGAAAACGTTATAAGGACCTTGTCGAGCAACATTTATTCGGAACTTAAAAACTATATGGAGCTCTCAAGGCTTATCATGATGGAGGATCGGCTTGTTAAGTTTTTGCGTGCGAACGCTGAAAGTGTCGACACCGGAATGATAAATGATGCCAGATATGGAATCAAATACATCCTTAATGTTACAGAGGGTGTCGATTCCGTCATGGTTATGAGAAATGACTACATTATGGCCAAGACCAATTCCTACTCATACAGGATTGACTATATGAGGCTTGGCGATGATGACTGGAAAGAGAAGATTTTAGAAAAAAAGGGTAAAGCCATCATTGAGTTAAACGGTGGCGGAATAACACCCAGATCCGATAACAAAGCGGTTATATCGATAGAGAGAGCGATATATGATATTCTGACCCAGAAGCAGACGGGAATTCTTTTTATGAATATCTCCGATTCCGTCTTCGATATAATGCTCAAACAATTGAAGTTTGAGAATATCTGCATTATGGGTGACGACGGAACATACATAGCCGGAAACAGGGACTATATGGCATATTATGATGAAAGATATGCCACCAATACGATTTTTCACGATTCCGTCAAAGAGGGAAATGAAAGACTGATTGTATCCGGATGCAGGGTTGAGAATACTCCGATTATCATATTAAGGGTCGGATTGTTCGGTACTGCGGGCATCCCTTACAACATTTTATATGTACTTTGTGTTCTTCTTATAATATATGTTATCGGCATGACGTTTGTCGGTACATTTGTAACGAGGAATATTACCAAGCCGGTTTATGAACTTTCCAAATCAATGGAGATAAACAAGCAATCCGGTGAATTAAAACCCATTGAGAAGGAAATTCCGGAAGGCGAATTAAATATGCTTAAGAACGACTACAACAGTCTGATTGAGCATGTAAACGAGCTTATAGCCACATTGATAGATAAAGAGAAGAATCTGCAGAAAGCAGAGATGAGGGTTTTGCAGGAGCAGATAAAACCGCACTTCCTTTATAACTCCATTGAAACCATCGGATTCATGGCTTTGGATGCGGGTGCCAACAATGTACACGACGCATTGGAAACCCTTGGAAGCTTTTACAGAAACTTCCTTAGCAAGGGCGGAAGAGAGATACCTCTTTCGAGAGAAATTTGTATAGTTAAGGACTATATATCTCTGCAAAAATTGAGATATGGAGATATAATAGAAGAGGAGTTTGATATCGATCCGGACACGGAAAATGTCGTTGTCCCCAAGCTGATTTTACAGCCTCTTGTCGAGAACAGTATTTATCACGGAATTCGACTTAAGGGCGAAAAGGGATTAATCAAAATCAGTTCAAGGCTTGAGGACGGTATTCTTCATCTGACCGTAAGGGATACCGGTGTCGGAATGAGTGAGGAACAGGTTGAAGGGTTCTTTTCCTCTAATGAAACCGATACCGAGAAGGTAAGTGACAGCTTCGGACTAAGGGGCACAATTGAGAGAATCAAGATTTACTGCGGTTCTGAAGACATTGTTAAAATCCGAAGTGAGCTTGGAGAATACACGGAAATCGAATTCCTTATTAAAGATAATCATGTGGGGGACAGGTAAAAATGGACAGAACTTACAGGGTCATGCTGATTGATGATGAGGATTCCGCAAGGAAACTCATCAGAGCTTTGGTTAACTGGGATGAGCTCAACATGGAGGTAGTCGGAGAGGCTGCCAGCGGAATTGAAGCCATCAACATTATCGATGATTTGAAGCCGGATATCGTATTTGTGGATATCTCGATGCCCTTTATGGATGGTATTGAATTCACAAAGATGGCGACAGACAGATATCCCAATCTCATTATCATAATCATGACGGCGATTGATGAATTTGAGTACGCAAGGAAATGCGTCAGCATGCCGGTATTTGAGTATATGCTAAAGCCGATGGTAAGAGCGGAAATTCTGAAGACTCTTGAGAGAGCGGCAGACAGACTCAAATCAGAGAGAGATTTCTGGGAAGACCAGAAGAGCGGAAGCGGCAAAGATAAGGAAGTCGAGCCGGATTCGATTGATTTAATCAAGAGATACGTGGAAGAAAACTATATGGATTCGGGCATAAACCTTACCCAGGTTGCCTGTGAATTCGGATTCAGTCCAAGTTATCTTTCAAGAAAGTTTAAACAGGACGTAGGTATGAACTTTGTGGAATACCTTACGGACCTTAGAATGAAGAGGGCCATTGAACTGGCCGGTAAAAACGTCAAAATGTTCAAGACAGCGGCAGAGGTTGGAATACCTGATCCCAACTATTTCAGCAGGTGCTTTAAGAAGTACACCGGAAAGAGCTATTCCGACTTTGTGGCGCAAGGTGAGTAAAAGAGAGAGAAAGCCATGACAACTATCAAAGAAATTGCCAGACTTGCAGAGGTTTCAAGAGGAACTGTTGACCGTGTTTTAAACAACAGGGAAGGTGTCAGCGAGGAGACTGCGGAGCGTGTACGAAATATCGCAAAGCAGCTTGGATACACACCCAATAAGGTGGGTATGGCACTTGCTGCGCAGAAGAAAAAGTTCCTTATAGGAATCATAGTATTCAGTAAGAAAAACCCTTTCTTTGATCAGGTAATAGAGGGCGTAAACGAGAAGGCGGACGAGCTTTCTTTTTACGGATGCTCTGTAATAGTCAAGAGAGTGGCTTACAATACGGCGGCTCAGCTTTCCGCCATATGGGAGTGCCTTAACGAAGGCGTTCAGGGCATCATTATCACCCCATATAATGACACTTTGGTCTGCGAGAGACTGAATGCACTTATAGCTGAAGGAATCCCTGTTATTACGCTTAATTCGGATGCTGAGAATGTTAACAGAATAGCTTACGTTGGAAGTGATTATTATAATTCCGGAGTCGCTGCGGGAGCTTTAATGAAGCTTGTAACTCACGATAAGGTTAATCTTGGAATAGTTCTTGGTGATAAAAACATTCTTTGTCATACCAAGAGAGAGGCAGGATTCAGGAATAAACTTTCCTCCGAGAAGAGATTTAAGATTGTAAGCGTTGAAGAGAACTTTGATGATGATTTAAAGAGTTATGAAATCGTCAGTAAGATGATTAAAGATCATCCGGAGATAAATGCGTTGTTCTTCACGGCAGCAGGCGTTTTTGGCGGCTGTAAGGCCATCGAAGAGCATGCGGGTGATAAAGATATAAGAGTAATCACCTATGATGCCGTTCCGACCACAATGGAGATGATGGAGAAGGGAATTGTAACCGCGACCATCTGTCAGGAACCGAAGTGGCAGGGTTCGAAATCACTGGAGCTTATGTATAATTACCTTTCCAATTCGGATGAACCGATAAGCAGTTATTATTACTCAGAACTTAATATCAAAATAAGAGAGGCCAGGTAAAACCTGACCTCTCTTTTTGATATTTTTCTTATTCGTATTCTTTCTTTATGAGAAAAGAATATTATTCATTACTGACTCAAGGTACTCCTGACGTCCTGAACCGGGATCGTTAGGCTTCTTGATTTCGCATGCATGTGCAGCGAGCTCTTCAAGAGTAGCTGTGTTGTTGCGAATCTTCTTACCAAGATCTGTGTTAGCGAAGCTTGAGTATTTCTCCTTAACGAAGTTATCAATTCTTCCGTCTTCGATCATTGCAGCTGCCTTAAGAAGGCCAAGTGCGAATGTATCCATACCAAGGATGAATGCGTGGAACATATCCTCGGGTGTGTTGGAAGGACGTCTGTTCTTGGAGTCGAAGTTGAATCCGCCTGTTAAGCCGCCTGCCTTAAGAACTTCGTACATAGCAAGAGTTGCATCGTATACGTTGAAGGGGAACTCATCTGTATCCCAGCCAAGGAGCATATCGCCCTGGTTAGCATCTACAGAACCGAGCATTCCGTTCATAGCGGATACTCTTAACTCGTGCTGGAAGGTGTGACCTGCAAGAGTTGCATGGTTAGCCTCGATGTTCATCTTGAAGTCCTTATCAAGACCGTACTCTTTTAAGAATCCGATAGCTGTTGCAGCATCGAAATCATACTGATGTTTCATGGGCTCCTTCGGCTTAGGCTCGATATAGAAATCTCCCATGAAGCCTTTGCTTCTACCATAGTTAACAGCCATTCTCATGAGCTGAGCGATGTTCTCCTGCTCAAACTTAACGTCTGTGTTAAGGAGTGTCTCGTAACCTTCACGTCCGCCCCAGAAAACGTATCCACGTCCGCCGAGCTTAATGGTGATGTCGATAGCCTTCTTAACCTGAGCAGCTGCGAAAGAGTAAACATCAACAGAGTTGGTTGAACCAGCACCGTTCATGAATCTGGGGTTACCAAACATGTTTGCTGTACCCCATAAGCACTTGATGTTGGTGCCTTTGGTCTTCTCTAAAATATAATCTGAAATCTCATCAAGACGAGCGTTTGTAACGTTGATGTCTGTGGGATCTTCAGGAACAAGGTCTACATCATGGAAGCAGTAGTACTCGATACCGAGCTTCTTCATGAATTCAATACCTGCATCAACCTTAGCCTTAGCGTGCTCCATTGTTCCGGGTGTAGCACCGAAAGACTTGTCGGCACTTCCTGCACCGAACATGTCAACGCCTGTTGCACAAAGATTGTGCCACCAAGCCATAGCAAAAGGAAGATGCTCTTTCATCTTCTTGCCCAATACTACTTTCTCAGGATCATAGTACTTGAATGCGAAAGGATTTTTGCTATCCTTGCCCTCGAACTTAATCTCGGGAATGTTCTTAAAAAACTCTGACATATAATACCTCCTTGGTTATTAAATCCCAATGCTCACTTGCCCGTGCACATTGGGCATTTCTGGCTTCTGTTACCTTTATATCACAAATAATATGAACTGTAAATGGTAAAAATGAAAATAATTATTGAACATTTATAAGGGTTTGTAGTACGATAAAGGAAGAAATCGTGCACGCGCACGCAAGAAACCCAATAAATACGCTTAGTTTGAGGGAGGTAATACAAATGTTATACGTTGGAATCGACTTGGGAACATCCGCAGTTAAACTTTTACTTATGGATGAGAAAGGTAAAATTCATAAAGTAGTATCCAAAGATTATGAATTATATTTTCCCCATCCCGGATGGTCAGAGCAGAAGCCTGAGGATTGGTATGCAAGATCAATGGAAGGCTTAAAGGAACTTCTTAGTGAGTGTGACAAGAGCCAGGTTGCAGGAATAAGCTTTGGCGGACAGATGCACGGCCTTGTAATTCTTGATAAGGATGATAATGTAATTCGTCCCGCTATTCTTTGGAATGACGGACGTACTACTGAGGAGACAGATTACCTTAACAATACAATAGGTAAGGATAAACTCTCACAGTACACAGCAAATATTGCATTTACAGGCTTTACGGCACCGAAGATTCTGTGGGTTAAGAATAAAGAGCCCGAGAACTTCAAAAAGATTGAAAAGATTATGCTTCCCAAAGACTATTTGGCATATAAGCTTTCAGGTGTACATTGCACCGATGTTTCAGATGCTTCAGGAATGCTCCTTTTTGATGTAAAGAACAGATGCTGGTCCAAGGAAATGATGGAAATCTGTGATGTTAAGGAATCGCAGCTTGCAAAGATTTTTGAAAGTTACGAGGCAGTCGGCACATTAAAGCCTGAAATTGCCAAGGAGCTTGGACTTAAGGATACAGTTAAGATTGTTGCCGGCGCAGGTGACAATGCCGCAGCTGCTGTCGGAACAGGTACAGTAGGAGACGGAAGATGTAACATCTCACTCGGCACAAGCGGAACAATCTTTATCTCTTCAAAGACATTCGGAGTAGATAACTTTAACGCACTTCACTCCTTTGCACATGCGGACGGAAGCTATCACCTTATGGGATGTATGCTTTCAGCAGCATCATGTAACAAGTGGTGGATGGAAGACATTCTTAAGACAACCAACTTTGCCGATGAGCAGAAAGCTATCACAAAGCTTGGTGAGAACCACGTATTCTTCCTTCCCTACCTTATGGGTGAGCGTTCTCCTCTTAACGATCCTTACGCAAGAGGAACATTTACCGGTATCACAATGGATACAACAAGAGAAGATATGACACAGGCAATTCTTGAAGGTGTTGCATTTGCATTAAGAGATTCCTTCGAGGTTGCAAAGTCACTCGGAATCAAGATTGACAGAACCAAGATCTGCGGTGGCGGAGCCAAGAGTCCTCTTTGGAAGAAGATGATTGCCAACATTCTTGGAATCAAGGTTGACGTTATCGAGAGTGAGGAAGGCCCCGGATACGGCGGAGCTATGCTTGCAGCAGTTGCATGTGGTGAGTTTAAGAGCGTTGAGGAAGCAGCAGAGAAACTTGTAAAGGTAGTTGATACAGTTGAGCCCGATCCCGAACTTACCAAGAAGTACGACGAGTGCTACAACAAGTTCAGACAGATTTACCCCGCACTTAAGCCTATTTTTAAGGTAATCGGTTAGAGTTTATGATAGAAAAATTAAAAAGTGTAATAAATGAGTACTTCGTCGGAAATGAGGAAGTTACTCAGAATATTCTGATTTGCCTTTTGGCAGGTGGGCATGTTCTCTTAGAGGACGTGCCCGGTGTTGGCAAAACCACGCTTGCCAAGACACTGTCAAAGGCAGTCAGCCTTGATTTTGGAAGAATTCAGTTTACTCCCGACACGCTTCCGTCAGATGTGACAGGCGTGTCGGTTCTTAACATGAAGACAGGTGAGTTCGAGTACAGGGAAGGTGCGGTAATGCACCAGATGATTCTTGCAGATGAGATAAACAGAACATCACCCAAGACGCAGGCAAGCCTTTTGGAGGCTATGGCCGAAGGAAAGATTACCGTAGACGGAAGAGTTATCGAACTTCCCAAGCCTTTTATGGTTATTGCTACGCAGAATCCTGTCGAGTTTATCGGAACATATCCCCTTCCTGAAGCACAGATGGACAGATTTATGATGAAACTGTCTATCGGTTATCCGAAGCCTGAGGATGAGATTAATATGACAAGAAACCAGCTTATGGGTAAGACTTTCGAGGAAATCGAAAGCGTTATAAGTGCGGAGGATGTCCTTAGAATAAGGGAAGAAGTTTCAAAGGTTAAAATTGCGGACAATGTATTAAAGTACGCCAATGATATCATTAATCTCACAAGGAAAGAGAGCCGATTTGTCATGGGTGCAAGCCCAAGAGCAATGATCCTTCTTGTGAAGGCTTCACAGGCAAGAGCTTATCTTGAGGGAAGAGACTATGTTATCCCTGATGATGTCAAAGCTGTGTCCGTTAACACTTTACACCATAGAATCTCACTTACATACGAAGCAAAGATAGCCAAAGAGAATGTTGAGAGCATTCTTTATTCCAATGTTTTAAAGGCAAAGGTTCCGATGGTGTAGTATGCGCAGAAACAGACTGATTGCCTTAGGGCTTTTGCTTTTATCGTTAATAGCAATATCCTTCTGTGGCGGGCCGGTAAGTTACGGGTTTTTCTTTTTCATGCTTGTTGCGCCTGTTATCTCGGTAATCTATACGTTGGTTTTATTTTTGCGCTTTAAAATATATCAGAAAATCGAGTCAAAAGTAGCTGTGGCCGAAAGCCCGGTTACTTTTTATTTTACCCTTCAAAATGAAGACTTCTTTGGATTTGCGGGAGTCAAAACAGATTTTTTCTCCGATTTTTCAACCATTACGGGACTTGATACGGATACCGAGTATGAACTTTTCCCTCATACGGGAATAAAGAAGGAAACAAAGCTTGTCTGCAAATATAGGGGAGAGTATGAGGTAGGAGTCAAAAACGTCATGGTTACGGACTTCCTGCGGCTTTTTAACTTTAATTTCAAAAACAAAGAGACCATTTCGGTAAATGTTATCCCACAGCTTGTAATACTTGATGAGATTCCTTCTCTGGATGCTTTGTCGATATCTGCAAGAGACTGCGCCTCCAATAAAACTGAACCTGATGTGCTTGTAAGAGAGTATATTCCCGGAGATGACATAAGAAGTATCAACTGGAAACTTACAGCGGCAACAGGAAAGCCTATGGTCAGAAACCGTACGGGTGAGAATGCTCCCGGAATAAGTATAATTATGGACTCAATGCGGTATGATTATGATCCGGAAAACTACCTGCCCCTTGAAAACAAGCTGTTGGAAGTAACGATTGCTTTAACATATTACTATTTAGAGCACGGAATCAGAGTCGGTGTTTATGCTTACAGCGGCGGACCTCTTCTGTTTGCTTTGGAAAAACCTGATGATTTTGA
>JAGACI010000189.1 GCA_017614185.1 Lachnospiraceae bacterium
ATACCTCTCAGTAAGAAGTTTTTCGTTTGTTTCCTTCGTAACCTTTGCGGCTGTTTCTCCTTTGGCTTCTCTCGCACTTATCGGAACGCCTCTTGTATATGTGGATAAAAGGGCCTTTTTAACAAGCTTATAGCCAAATTCAGATATGTCTGTATCGATTCCTCTAAATGTGATCTTAACTGGCCCCTCAGGCTTAATCTTATTAATGAAATCAAAGAAATCATTAAGACCTTCAGGTGAAGGAACATAGAGAAGCAGATTCTCTTTGGTCGAATCCGAAAGGCAAATAACATCATCTTTATCATAGATTAGCCTTAATTTACTTCCGATTAAAGCCTCAGTCATATCGGTATTGACTGCCTTGTCTTTATTAAGGAATTCGACAATCTCACATTCCCTTTGATATTTCTCATAAAGGTCGGGACGCTTTTGTCTGGTAACCTCTATTGACTTTTCAAGACGCCACTTCTCAACTTCTTTGTGATTGCCTGAGAGCAAAACATCGGGAATCTTCTTACCCATCCATATTTCAGGTCTTGAATACTGAGGATATTCAAGAAGGTTTCCGGAAAAGCTCTCCGTGATACCTGATTCTTCATTGCTAAGGACTCCTGGCACAAGTCTTGAGACAGCATCTATGACAACCATTGCAGCCATCTCGCCGCCGGTTAAGACATAATCTCCTATTGAAATTTCATCCGTTACAATCTCTTCAAGGACTCTTTCATCGATTCCTTCATAATGACCGCAAAGAATTATTAAATCTTCTTCTTTTGAAAGTTCTTCGGCAATGCTTTGATTAAAGGTTCTGCCTTTTGGAGTCATAAAGATTACTCTCGCTTTATGACCGATTTTATCCTGAATGGCTTTATGACAGTCAAAAACAGGCTGAGCCTGCATAAGCATTCCTGCTCCGCCACCGTAAGGGTAATCGTCTACCTTGCCGTGTTTATCAAGTGTATAATCCCTGATATCAACGGCCTCGATACCGATATAATTCTTTTCAACGGCTCTCCCGATTATGCTGGTTGAAAGTCCCTGCATGATCATATCGGGAAAAAGTGTCATCACATGAAAGTTCATTTTCTATCCTATATATCCAAAAGTCCGTCCATCACATGGACAACTATTTTGCCTGAAGCAACATCTATTTCTTTAACACAATCCTTTATCGCGGGAAAAAGGGCTTCTTTTTCATCTGCCATTTTTACAACATAAACATCGTTGGCTCCTGTCTGAAGAACATCTGTAAGTTCACCAAGTTCCGTCCCTTCTTCGTCGAAAACATGACATCCGATTAAATCAGCGATAAAGAACTCGTCCTTTTTAAGCTTTACAGCGTTTTCCCTTGTTACATAAAGGCTTTTTTTCTTATATTTCTCAATACTTTCGATGGAATCATGGCCTTCAAACTTAAGAATTACAAACTGCTTAAAGAACTTGACTCCTTCAATCTTTAAATTTATATTCTCCTTGCCTGTATCAAGGATTACTTCCATATTCTTTTTAAATCTCTTGGGATCGTCGGTTGTGGGAAAAACCTTCACCTCGCCGTGAACCCCGTGTGTTTGAGTGATTACTCCTACCTGAAATCTCTCTTCCATCAAATCTCCCTTATTAGTGGAAAAAAGGGGCATAAAAATGCCCCTTAATCAACTGATTAGTCTTCAATATCAACATCAACTCTGATGTTGTCCTTAGAAGATGCTGCCTTAACAACCGCACGGATTGCTTTGGCGATACGGCCCTGCTTACCGATAACCTTACCCATGTCTGAAGGTGCTACTTTAAGCTTAACCTTAATGTTCTTGCCTTCGGTAGCCTCGGTTACAACCACCTCATCGGGGTTGTCAACAAGGGCTCTTGCAATAACCTCAACCAATTCCTTCATTCTTTTTTACCTCCGGTTTGTTTTCGAAAAAAGATTATATTACTTCTCGATTCCGGCAGCTTTAAGAATCTTTCCAACAACCTCTGTAGGCTGTGCACCGTTTGCTAACCACTTCTTAGCAAGCTCTGCATCTACGTTGAAAGTAGAAGGATCTGTAGAAGGATCATATGTACCGATCTCCTCGATGAAACGACCATCTCTGGGTGATCTTGAATCTGCAACGATAATTCTGTAGAAAGGAGCCTTCTTCTGACCCATTCTTCTTAATCTGATCTTAACTGACATTTTTTTACCTCCAAAATATGATTAAAAGTTAATAATTATATACGATAAAGAGTGTGTCTCTATATCTCGTTGTTAAAAAGGAAGTCTTCCGCCTCTGCCCATTCCGAGCATTCCTCCGAGGCCGCCGAATCCGCCGTGTTTCTTGCCGCCGCCAAACTGCTTCATAAGCTTTTGTGTCTGTTCAAACTGCTTGATGAATCTGTTTACCTCAGCGATATCAACACCTGCGCCTTTGGCAATTCTGTGCTTTCTCTGGGGATTTAAGAGCTTGGGATCGCGTCTTTCTTTCTTGGTCATGGAAAGAACAATGGCTTCTGTGTGAGCAAGCTGTTTGTCATTAACCATAGACTCGATGTCTCCCATCTTGCTGCCAAGACCGGGCATCATTCCAAGGAGTGAACCGATACCGCCCATCTGACGCATCTGCTTCATGGAATCAAGATAATCCTCGAAGTCAAACTTGCCTTTCTTTAGTCTGGACATTCTGTCCTTCTCGGTCTGCTCATCTATCTCAAGATTTGCTTCCTGAACCTTGTCGATTAAGGAAAGCACATCTCCCATTCCAAGGATTCTGCTCGCCATTCTGTCGGGATAAAACTGCTCCATATCGGAAAGTTTCTCACCCATACCGACGAACAAGATAGGCTTGCCTGTAACGGCTTTAACTGATAATGCGGCACCGCCTCTGGTGTCACCGTCCATCTTTGAAAGGACAACACCGTCAATGCCAATCTTATTGTTGAACTCTTCGGCAACGTTAACTGCATCCTGACCGGTCATCGCATCGACAACAAGAAGTGTCTGATGTACGTTAACCTTCTCCTTAACATCGACAAGTTCCTGCATGAGTTCCTCGTCAATATGGAGACGGCCTGCGGTATCGAGGATTACTACGTTATAGCCTTCAGCCTCTGCCTTCTCGATAGCTTTTGTAGCAATCTCCCAGGGCTTATGGTCAGTACCCATATCGAATACGTCAACGTTTTGTTTCTCACCGTTTATTCTTAACTGCTCAATAGCAGCGGGTCTGTAAATATCACAGGCAACAAGAAGGCTCTTCTTGCCCTTAGTTTTAAGCTTTCCGGCAATCTTTGCGGTACTGGTTGTCTTACCTGAACCCTGAAGGCCGCACATCATGATTACGGTTACTGCCTTACCGGGAAGAAAATCAAGCTCAGTGGTCTCACTTCCCATGAGGGTTACAAGTTCTTCATTAACAATCTTGATAACCATCTGACCGGGATTAAGGCCGTTCATAACCTCTTCACCGACAGCTCTTGCTTCAACAGCGCTTATAAACTGCTTAACCACCTTAAAGTTAACGTCAGCTTCAAGTAGAGCCATCTTAACTTCTTTCAAGGCTGCTTTAACATCGGCCTCACTGAGACGTCCCTTGCTTCTAAGGCTCTTGAATACATTCTGTAATTTATCTGATAAGCTTTCAAATGCCATTTGTATACCTTATATCAAATCTCTGATGTCATTAAGTTTATCAATTGCTTCTACGGGAAGATTCATCTTCTCAAGTTCCGAAACGAGTTCCTGAAGTCTGCTTCCCTTCTTAACAAGATGAAGCTTGTCTTCATATTCAGAAAGCATCTTGTCACATCTTTTGATAAGATCGTGAACTCCCTGCTTGCTGATTCCCTCATCCTCAGCAATCTCATTTAAGGATAAATTGTTGTAAACCACGTCTTCGTAAATCTTCTTCTGATGATCTGTCAAAAGTTCACCGTAATAGTCATAAAGAAGACCTTGTTCTACGATTTTCTCCATAGCAAAATACCCCTTGCCTTTAGACACCTTTCCTATAATACATAAACAATTAAGGCTTGTCAAGTATTTTTACTTGACAAGCCTTAAATAATTTCGGGTTATATCCACTTGGAAGCCCATTCCTTAAGAGCAGCTTCTTTTATGCCTCTCTTAAATCTTTCGCCCTCCACAACCTTTGCCTTTGGAGCAAGGTTTTGAATGTTCTTCGGAGCTTCTCCAAGTTCACTTCCTCCTGATGTGCAAAATACAACAACAGTTTTACCCTTAAAATCATAAGCTTCCATGAATGTATCTATGATTGAAGGTTCTCTGTACCACCAAATGGGGAATCCTAAGAAAATCACATCATAATCTTCCATATTGGAAAGCTTATTAGCCATTTCAGGTCGACAGTTTCTGTCGCTCATCTCCACACTGCTTCGGCTCTTCTTGTTCATCCAGTTCAAATCACCGGCTCTGTAAGGAACCTTGGGGAGAATCTGGTAAACATCAGCCTCAATTGCTTTGGCAAGTTTAATGCCAACTTTGGCTGTTGTTCCACCGGCACTGAAATAGGTTACCAGAACTTTACTCATTAAATTGTACTTCCTTTATTTATTTGTATTTGGCAACATTGTCCTTTGTAACAGGAACAAAAGGTACCCATACATATTTCAGATTATCTGTTGCTCCTTCAACACCTGAAAGAGACTTTCCGCTTCCAAGTATCTTGGCGCTCTCAATCGCTGCATTTCCCTGGCCTGCAGTATCCTGAAGAACGGTCATGTACATATCGCCTGCTTCAACCGCCTCACAGCCTGATGCTGTAGCATCAATTCCTGCAACAAGGTACTTGTGTGTATCATAACCGTTATCCTTAAGCCAGTTGATAGCACCTACTGCCATGGGATCGTTATTGGCAATGATACAATCAAAATTCTGCCCTGTAAGCTTGAACATGTCAAGTCTTTCATAAGCCAGAGTATCTGACCATGTTGCAAAATCACAGAATACGATATTTACATCGACGCCGTTATCCCAAAGGTAATACTTGACTGCATCCGTACGAGGTTCAACAGCCGAGTGTCCTTTTTCACCCTTTAAGAGAATCAGATCAACCTTTGACGGTTTGCCGAGTGCATTCCAGATGTACTCAGCCTGGAATCTTCCGGCATCCTGCTCGTAAGAACCTACATAAATATATTTATCACCCTTTAAAACGTCAATATTAGGTTCATTGTTAATGAAAACTATTGGTAAATCACCTGCGGCAGCTTCCATCTGAAGAGCTGTTGTTGCATCGCAAAGTCTGCATATAACAGCTGAATATCCGCCCTTTGCGGCCTGCTCTATCTGCTGTTTCTGGACATCTGTGCTGTTGCCGGCATAAACGATATCATAGCTGACACCATCAGCCTTTGCCTTGGTTTCCATTGCATCAACAAGTTTTACAAGGAAAGTATCGGTGTCGTCATGAAGCGCGATAAGGATTTTGCCTCCGCCGCCACCCGAGCTTGCAGAACCGCCTCCACAGCCTGCGGCAAATGTACAGATAAGAGTTAATGCCAATGATATTGCAAAAAATCTTTTCAAAACGATTTTAGTCATCTTCATGTCGCACCTCCTATATCTTAAACTGCTGAACATAAGAAGTAAGTGTATCGGAAGTATTGGCGAGCTCGTGAGAGTTGTCCGCAACTTCCTGGCTGCTCTGTGTAATACTGTTGGCCTGTTCAACCATTCGGTGGCTGGTAACCAGAATCTCATCGGCGCTGGCTGCCTGCTCTTCGGAAATAGCTGCTACGTTGGTCGCAACATCGTCAACCTTTTCAACATCCTGAATCATCAAATCGATAAGTTCATTGGACTTCTCAATGTTCTGATAAATCTGGTCGAATGATTCAACTGCAGTATTGATAAGCACGCTGTTTTTATCAATGCTCTCTGCACTGATTTCAGCCTGTGAAACAACGTTCTTGATTGCAACATGTACTTCTTCGATAAGTTTTGCAATGTTGTCGGCACTTGTCGCTGAGTTCTGGGCAAGTTTTGCAATCTCACTCGCAACAACCGCAAAGCCCCTTCCGGCTTCACCTGCTCTCGCAGCCTCGATTGAAGCATTAAGTGAAAGAAGGTTGGTTTCGTCTGCAATTTCTCCGATAAGACCGACAATCTTTGTAATCTCTTCGGATGATTTGCCAACCTCGTTGATAGATCTTACAAGTTCGTCGTTGCCATCCTTGATTCCCTGCATTGCTGTGGAAACCTGCTCCATCTCGGCACGGCCCTTCTTACTGATTTCAACAGTTTCTTTCATGCTTGCATTGGCAAGGTTGGAATTCTCTCTTGTATCGGCAACAACCATTGCAAGAGTGGATGCGTTATTGGCAATCTCTCCAACTGCAGCTGCAAGCTGGTCAACCGTGTTATTAAGGTTCTGCATTGCATCTGACTGAGCTCTTGAAGCTTCGAACATATCCTTTGATACTTTATCCGAATTATCGGACTGCTCTTTAAGCTTTCTGGACTCATCATTGATTGATGAAAGCATCTTCCTCATTGAATCAACGAACTCTGATACCTTGGTGCTCATAAGTCCAATCTCATCGTTACTGTTGTGTGATACTTCAATAGTGAAATCACCCTCTGTCATGTCGGAAATATTCTTTGTAATTCCGCCAAGAGGAGCTATTACTTTACTTACAAGGAGGTTGATAAGCACAACAATAAGTACAATCGCTATCACACCAACGATAGCCAATGTATATGTCAAGCTCATAACATCCTTCATGATTGTCTTTTCTGCAATATAAGAAACCAATACCCAGTCAGTCTCGTTTATCTCTTTAAAATCAACGACATAACCGTTTGTTGTTATCGGATCAAGATTTCTTAGTTTAAGTCTTTGAGCAATACTTGCCATCAAAGCATCGGAATCAGATTCACTTAATTTAGTAGAAACTCTTGAAGGATCCTGATGTGCAAGAATTGTATTATCTGATATATCTACAAGGAAAGCTGCGGCACCTTCCATCTTAACACCGGAGTTAACGATGATACTGATCTGGTCAAGCGAAAGATCGGCAGCTATAACTTTAAGCTGACCTGAACCGTCATCTACAAGACCCGAAGCAGAAATAATGGACGCACCGTTGGTATCAGTATAAGCATTTCCGTATGCCATATTAACTCTGGTCATACCTTGCTTAAACCACTCCTGCTCGGTAGGATGTGAGATTTTCTTACTGGAATCAAGCGCCTGATAAACAGTTCCGCCACCCGTTGCAAGATATACACCGTCTCTGCAGTATTTGTTGAATCCATAAGTGGAATCAATAATTTCCTGCATTTCACCGGCAGTAGGGGTTGTCTTCTCTATCAGGAGCTTAACCGTTGAAAAGTTCTGCAAATTCTCATTAAGCCAGGATTCAATATTGTCGGCCTGGTTGGAAATTGAAGAACTAAGCTGTGCATTAGCCATTGTAGAAAGGCTCTTTCTTGCTGTGTATCCTGCAATAAAAACAAGAACCAGAATCATTACTACAACCGCAGGCAACAAAAACAAAAGCAGTTTGTTTTTAATCTTTGTTTGTCTCTGAGTGCTCTTATTGCTCATCTCTACCTTCTCCTTCTTTTCATTTTATTCGTTAGAAAAAAGCCCAAGGTTATCCCGGGCTTTTTTGAAGAATTTCTAGCTATTCAGATTAACAAGGCTGTCAATTGTCGTGACAAGATTGCCGATTTCAGGTTTCGAAAGCTGCGCATTGGCACCTAGGCTTTCGCCCTTTCTACGCATTTCCTCATTAACAAGCGACGAGAAAATGACAACCGGCAGGAAGCTTGTCTTGTCATCTGATTTAATAAGTTTGGTCAGTCTGTGACCGTCCATCTCAGGCATCTCAATATCCGTTACTACGCAGCCAACCTTCTCTTTAAGGGTTCCTGCATCTCTGAATTCACAGATTTTATCCCATGCCAACTGACCATTCTCGTTGGAGATAAGATTCGTATAACCTGCTTTGTGAAGTGAGTCAACAATAAGTTTATTAAGCAAAGGTGAATCTTCCGCAATAAGAATGGGGATATCGTTTCTGGTTCTCTCACCGAGAGCATCGATATCTGTAATCTTAAGACCCGTCTCAGGGTTAATATCTGAAACGATCTTCTCGAAGTCGAGAATAATAATCAGCTTTTCATTAATCTTGATGATACCTGTTGCAACTCCGGCTTCCTGAATATTAACCGTAGCTGTAGGTTTAATAATCTCTTTCCATGACACTCTGGTGATTCCGAGTACGGAATCTACATGAAATGCGATATCCAACTTATTGAAGTTGGTGATAATAAAGAGACCACCCGGTTCGGAGCTTCCAAGCTGAAGACAGTTCTTCAAATCGATTGCTGTAATCATTGTGTCTCTTGGCATGAAAATTCCTTCAATAGACGGGTGCGCATTGGGAACCGGTGTTACAGGCATGTAGTTGATAATCTCTTTAATCTTGGCAACGTTTATACCATACGAATTGCCATTTAATGAGAATTCAAGCACTTCCAGCTCATTGGTTCCGCTTTCCATCAAAATATTGCTATCCATAGACTCACCTCTCTGATTCTAACATTTTGTAAAAATGATGGTATTTACAATAATTTTATGATAATTATAACACAAATTCAAGAAAAAGATAGTAAAAAATGCTTTTTTTTATAAATTATCGAATAAAAAAAATCACTGCAAATTTTGCAGTGATTTCTTCATTTATACCTTCAAAACCGATATCGAACTTTATCTAAACCATTCTAAACATAACCTATCTGGAAAAGCCCTCGACCGATTAGTAAGTGTCAGCTGAACATGTTACCATGCTTACACCTCACTCCTATCTACCTTGTAGTCTTCAAGGGGTCTTACTCTCTTAAAGAGATGGGATATCTCATCTTGAGGGGGG
>JAGACI010000190.1 GCA_017614185.1 Lachnospiraceae bacterium
AAAGATTGTATGTTTCCGCCCCGACTTAAACGCAGAGCGTATGTATGACTCAGCTAAGAGACTTGAGATGCCCGCTTTCCCCAAGGACAGATTCATCGATGCTGTAGTTAAGGTAGTAAAAGCAAATGCTGCTTTTGTTCCCCCTTACGGCTCAGGCGCAACACTTTACATCAGACCTTACATGTTTGGTTCTAACCCCGTTATCGGAGTTAAGCCTGCAGATGAGTATCAGTTCAGAATCTTAACTACACCCGTTGGTCCTTACTTTAAGGGTGGCGCTAAGCCCATAACCATTAAGGTTAGTGACTTTGACCGTGCGGCTCCGAACGGAACCGGCCACATCAAGGCAGGTCTTAACTATGCAATGAGCTTACATGCAATCGTTACCGCTCACGAAGAGGGATTCGCCGAGAACATGTATCTTGACGCAGCAACACGTACAAAGGTTGAGGAGACCGGCGGTGCAAACTTCATCTTCGTAACAAAGGACGGAACAGTTGTAACACCTAAGTCAAACAGCATTCTTCCTTCAATCACAAGAAGAAGCCTTCTCTATGTTGCCAAGGAGTATCTTGGACTTAAGACAGAGGAGAGAGAGGTTTACTTCGACGAGGTTAAGGACTTCGCAGAGTGCGGACTTTGCGGTACTGCTGCAGTTGTTTCACCTGTTGGCAAGATTGTTGACCACGGCAAGGAAATCTGCTTCCCTGCAGGTATGGAGAAGATGGGCGAGATTACTCAGAAACTTTACGATACACTTACAGGAATCCAGATGGGACGTATCGAAGCTCCCGAAGGCTGGATCAAGGTTATCGAGTAATAAACAGTTTGCTTACGGCCCCACAGTTTTCTGTGGGGCTGTTTTACCGTTAAGGATTTTTATGAGATTACGTTTTAAAAGAGCGCTTGCGCTTACCCTGGCCGTTATGTTTGCGATTATTCTTACGGCCTGTTCCCAAAAGAATACGAAAGTTGTGCTCACCGCAGGTTTTGAGCCGGATGAGCTTTTTAAGATAGAGACCATGAACTGTACCACACAGGAGATGATGGTCTATTTGACGAACCTTCAAAATCGATATGAGCAGGTTTACGGCTCCGAAATCTGGGAAACCGGAGATGAGGGCCTTACGCTCGAAAGCAATGTAAAAGACAACGTGCTCGCAAAGATTGCCCAGGTTAAGACTATGGACCTTTTGGCACAGTCTTACGGGATAACACTTGACGATAAGGAAAATGAGCTTGTAAACCAGGCTGCCGCAGCTTATTTCGGCTCTCTTAACGATACCGAGAAGGAGCTTATGGGCGTAAACGAAGAGCTTATTGCCAGGATGTATGCTGAGTATGCGCTCTCCAACAAGATTTATCAGTATCTTATTAAAGACATCAATCCCGAGATAAGCGATGATGAGGCCAGAACGATAACCGTCGAGCATATCTTAATTAAGACTTATGCAAAAGACGGAACCGGCAAGAGAATCAACTATTCTGACCGCATGAAAAAAGAGGCTTTGGAACTTGCCGAAGAAGTCTGCGCGCTTGCAAAGGATACCGAGAATAACAGCTTTGAAGATCTGATTGAAGAGTATAACGAAGATTCGGTTTCCAAGTATTCATTCGGTAAAGGCGAGATGGATCCGGCCTTTGAGGAGGCTGCATTTAACCTTGGAAACGGCGAGATAAGCGACGTTGTCGAAACAGAGTACGGTTATCACATAATCAAGTGTATAAATACTTTTGACAGGGAAGAAACCGATGCCAATAAACTAAAGATTGTCGCAAAGAGGCGTCAGGAAGTGTTTGGCGAAAAATATGACGAGTTTGTTGCGGGTCTTACAAGAAAGCTTAACGATGAGCTTTGGGCCGAAACGCGTTTTATTCATGATGAGAACGTTAAGACGACAAGCTTTTTTGAAGTATATGAGGACATGATCGGCGAAACTACGGGGCTTAAATAGGCCCCGTTAATTTTTTATAAAAATTTTAGAATCATTCTGTTCTATTTGTGGTAGAATAGCGAATGGAAAAAGAATCCACAGCTTTATTGAAAGGAACGTGATATATATGGCAAAGAAAGGCAGTTTGTCCATTAACTCGGACAATATTTTCCCGATTATCAAGAAATGGTTGTATTCGGATCATGACATTTTCTACAGAGAGTTAATCTCCAATGGCTGCGATGCAATCACCAAATTAAAAAAGCTCGATATGATGGGTGAGTATACCCTTCCCGATGGGTACAAGCCTGAAATCAAGGTAATAGTTAATCCTGATGACAAGACCATAAAGATTATTGATAACGGTCTTGGAATGACAGCCGAAGAGGTTGAAGAGTACATCACTCAGATTGCTTTTTCGGGTGCTACGGATTTCATTGAAAAATATAAGGACAAGGCAAACGATGATCAGATTATCGGTCATTTCGGTCTTGGTTTCTACTCGGCATTCATGGTAGCTGACGAGGTTCACATCGATACTTTATCCTATAAAAACGGTGCCAAGGCAGTTCACTGGGAGTGCGACGGCGGTACGGAGTACACAATTGATGACGGTTCCAAGGACAGCGTTGGTACAGAGATTACTCTTTTCTTAAATGAAGAGTGCCTTGAATTCTGTAATGAGTACAAGGCAAAGGAAGTCGTTAAGAAGTACTGCTCATTCATGCCTGTAGAGATTTATGTATCTAAGGATAAAACTACCGATACACAGACCGTTAAGAAAGACGAAGTTCTTGATACCGATGAAGTTATTGAGGAACTTAAGCCCGAAAAAGACGGCGATGAAGTAAAGGTTAAGATTAAGAAACGTCCTGAGTTAATTAACGAGACTACTCCTTTATGGACCAAGAATCCCGCAGACTGTACGAAGGAAGAGTACCTTGAGTTCTATCGTAAGGTATTTAACGACTACAAGGAGCCTTTGTTCTGGATTCACTTAAATATGGATTATCCTTTTAACTTAAAAGGAATCCTTTACTTCCCCAAGATTAACCTTGAGTATGAGTCAATCGAGGGAACCATCAAGCTTTACAACAACCAGGTATTTATTGCCGATAACATCAAGGAAGTTATCCCTGAATTCCTGCTTCTTTTAAAGGGTGTTATCGATTGTCCCGATCTGCCCCTTAACGTATCAAGAAGTGCTCTTCAGAATGATGGATTCGTCAACAAGATTTCCGACTACATCACAAAGAAGGTTGCAGACAAGCTTTCAGGCATGTGCAAGACCGAGAAGGAAGAGTAAGACAAG
>JAGACI010000191.1 GCA_017614185.1 Lachnospiraceae bacterium
CTGGTTGGTATTGTTTTTACCGGTGTTATTCAAAGCTCATCAGCCTGCACTGTCATGGTTGTATCCTTTGTTAACTCGGGACTTATGAATCTGTATCAGGCTGCCGGAGTTATCTTTGGTGCCAATATCGGTACAACAATCACTTCACAGCTCGTATCATTCAACCTTTCAAAGGTAGCACCGATTATCCTTTTGCTCGGTGTTTTGGTTGTGGTTTTTTGCAAGAAAGCCAACTTTGTTAAGTTTGCAGAGATTATCGTGGGTTTCGGTATCCTGTTCCTTGGCCTTTCAAATATGTCGGACGCCATGGCAGGTATGCGTGAAAATCCCACAATTGGAACGCTGATATCTTCACTGGATAATCCTTTAATGGCGATTCTTGTGGGTACTGTTCTCACAGCAATCATACAGAGTTCCTCAGTTACCGTATCCATCGTCCTTTTGATGGCAAACCAGGGACTTGTAGCAAAAGAGATTTCCTTATTTATAATACTTGGCTGTAATATCGGTGCATGTACACCTGCGCTTCTTGCGTCTTTTGCAGGTAAGAGAGATGCCAAGAGAGCGGCTTACATCCATCTTTTGTTTAACGTAATAGGTACGGTTCTCATGTTTGTAATCTTCGAGCTTGCAATGAGCCCTGTTGTAAACATGATTGATTCGATTTCATCAGATGCGGGACGATTCGTAGCTAACGCGCATACCGTTATTAAGATTTTCCAGGTTATTGTGCTTTTACCGTTCTCAAATCTGATAGTAAAGCTTACCTACAAGCTTTGCCCCGGCGAGGACGAGAAGATTGGATACCGTGCTTCCTTCCAGCTTAAGTACATCGGCAACAAGGTTGTCTTTAACCCCGCAACCGCAGTTACAGACGTGATCAAAGAGCTTGATCGTATGGCGACTCTTGCAACCGAGAACTTAAACAGAGCCATGAATGCTCTTATCACTCTGGATGAAGAAGATATCAGTGAGGTATATGAAGTTGAGAAGAATATCGACTTCCTTAACCACGCCATTACCGATTACCTTGTAAAGATTAACCAGACAACCCTTCCTATAGAAGACTTAAAGAGCATCGGCGCGCTGTTCCATGTAGTTAATGATATCGAAAGAATCGGTGACCATGCGGAGAATATCGCAGATGCTGCCAATATGAGAAAAGACAGAGGCGTTGAGTTCAGCAAGGATGCCATCAGTGAGATGGGTGAGATGATGAACAGGGTCAACAATATCTTACAGTATTCAATTGAAATCTTCTCAAAGGGAAGAGAAGAACATATGCAGGATGTTATCCGAATCGAGGATGAGATTGATAACCTTGAGAGAGAATATCAGCAGTCTCACATCGACAGACTTACCAAGAACGAGTGCACACCTGCAGCCGGAATGATTTTCTCGGACGTTATTTCGGGCCTCGAGAGAGTTGCCGACCACGCAACCAACATTGCATTTGCTATCGTTGAGAGCGAAGATGACTAAAATTGGGGGTTTACAAGCGTAGATTCCTGTGATATAGTACATAGGTATGATTTTGTGCCGACACCCGGAATTCGGACACTCCGACCGGTTCTTAGTGTATGGCGGACTTAAAACTAGGAGGAAATAAAATGATTACCAAAGAGAAAAAGACAGAGATTATCAACAAGTATGCAACAAAGCCCGGTGATACAGGTTCACCTGAGGTTCAGATTGCAGTTCTTACTGAGAGAATCGTTGAGGTTACTGAGCACCTTAAGGCTAACCCCAAGGATCACCACTCAAGAAGAGGTTTGTTCAAAATGGTTGGTCAGAGACGTAACCTTTTGGCTTATTTAAAGGACAAGGATATCGAGAGATATCGTGCCATCGTTGAGAAGCTTGGCTTAAGAAAGTAATTTATAGGGTGAATTAAAAGGCGGATTCAAGGGCTTTTGTTCTTTCCGCCTTTTTTTACAATAGCAACCTAAGAAAGAAGCCTGTAGAGCAGGCAGAAGGAGAAAGAAAATATGGATTTTAGTTACAAGACATTTACTATGGAACTTGCGGGACGTACCTTATCTGTTGATGTTAACAGAGTAGGTAAGCAAGCAAACGGCTGTGCTTTTATGCACTATGGTGACACCACCGTTCTTTGTACAGCTACCGCATCCGAGAAGCCCAGAGAGGGTATCGACTTCTTTCCTTTAAGCGTTGAGTACGAGGAGAAGTTATACGCTGTAGGTAAGATTCCCGGAGGTTTCACAAAGAGAGAGGGTAAGGCAAGCGAGAATGCGATTCTTACAAGCCGCGTTATCGACCGTCCTATGCGTCCTCTTTTCCCCAAGGATTACAGAAATGACGTTACCTTAAATAATATGGTTATGTCGGTTGACCCTGAGTGCAGACCCGAGCTCGTTGCTATGCTTGGTTCAGCAATCGCTACATCAATTTCCGACATTCCTTTCTGCGGACCTTGTGCAACAACTCAGGTTGGTATGATTGATGGTGAGTTCATCATCAACCCTTCACAGGATCAGTGGAAGGTTTCAGATCTTAACTTAACCGTTGCTTCAACAAGCGAGAAGGTTATCATGATCGAAGCAGGTGCCAATGAGGTACCCGAAGCAAAGATGATTGAGGCTATTTACAAGGCTCATGAAGTTAACCAGACAATCATCGAGTTCATCAACAAGATGGTGGCTGAGGTTGGTAAGCCTAAACACGAGTACACAAGCTGTGCTGTTCCTGAAGAGCTTTTTGCTAAGATGAAAGAGCTTGTTCCCCAGGAAGAGATGGAGAAGGCAGTATTTACCGACGAGAAGCAGGTTCGTGAGGAGAATATCCGCCAGATTACAGCTCGTCTCGAGGAAGCATTTGCTGACAACGAAGAGTGGCTTGCAATCCTTGGCGAAGCTATTTATCAGTACGAGAAGAAGACTGTACGTAAGATGATTCTTAAGGATCACAAGCGTCCCGATGGTCGTGAGATCACACAGATCAGACCTCTCGCAGCTGAGGTTGATATCATCCCCAGAGTTCACGGTTCAGCAATGTTTACACGTGGACAGACACAGATTTGTAACGTATGTACACTTGCACCTCTTTCCGAGCAGCAGAAGCTTGACGGTCTCGATGAGAATGAGGTTTCCAAGAGATATATGCACCACTACAACTTCCCTTCATACTCTGTAGGCGAGACAAAGCCTTCAAGAGGACCCGGAAGA
>JAGACI010000192.1 GCA_017614185.1 Lachnospiraceae bacterium
ATCATTGAAGTAAGCGGGAACAGTGATAACAGCCTCTGTTACCTTCTCACCAAGATAAGCCTCTGCATCAGCTTTTAACTTCTGAAGAATCATTGCAGAAATCTGCTGAGGTGAGTACTTCTTGTCATCAATCTGACGACCTCTGTCTGTACCCATATCTCTCTTAATTGAAGAGATTGTCTTCTCGGCGTTTGTTACAGCCTGACGTTTTGCGGGCTCACCGACAAGTCTCTCTCCTGTTTTTGTAAATGCTACTACTGAAGGTGTTGTTCTTGCGCCTTCTGCGTTAGCGATAACGGTGGGCTTACCACCTTCCATAACTGCTACGCAGCTGTTTGTTGTACCTAAGTCAATACCAATAATCTTGCTCATAGTTTTCTCCTCCTGTATGTTAAATTCACTTAATGTACTTATTGAACTACAGCTACCATACTGTGGCGAACCACCGTATCTCTGTAGGTATAACCTTTTTGAAGTTCCTGGGCAACGATGCCTGATTCGAACTCTTCGCTTTCAACCTGCATTACCGCGTTGTGAAGGTTGGGATCAAATTCCTTTCCAACCGCCTCGATAGGTTTAACACCCATGTTGTCGAGCTCGGTAATAAGCTGCTTATAAATCTTATTCATTCCGTCAGCGAAAGGTGAATCCTTTTCATCTTCGGGAACGGTTGCAAGGCCTCTTTCAAAGTTGTCGACAACGGGCAAAAGCTTTTCGATTACGCTTCTTGCTCCGGTTTCAAACATCGCCTGCTTTTCCTTCTCGGTTCTGTTACGGAAATTCTCGAACTCGGCAAGTTGTCTCATTGTCTTATCTTCGAGTTCCGCAATCTTTTCTTTTAATGCATCGCTCTTTTTATCAGCCTTAGCTTTCTTTTTGGCTTCTTTTTTATCCTCTTTTGTCAAAACTTCTTCGTCGTCCGCTTCCGTTTCAACATCCTCTTCGTCCATAACCTCTTCGGTTACTTCCTCATCGGGCATGGGATTTTTGGTTTCTTCCATCATGCTATTCCTTTCTGTCGTTCTTATATAAATCGCTCATCTGCTGTTTAAGGTTCTTCAGCATTCCTACGACTTTTTCATAATCCATTCGTTTCGGTCCTATGATTCCGATGGTTCCTCTCATACCTTCCTCAAGTTCGTATGTTGCGGTAACCACGCTGCAATCCTTCATGGACTTCATCTTAACTTCTTCCCCGATATAAACTTGAATACCGGTGTTCTCTTCTTCCGAAAGTGTACTCTGAACGAACTCGTTAAGATCTTCCTTATTCTCAAAGGTGCTAATCAGTTCACTCGCTCTCTCGGAATCTGAAAGTTCAGGGTACTTAAATATGTTCGTTGTACCGGATGTATAAATCTCAAGGTCCTCATCCGCTTTGATCGCATCCGCAACTGCATCGATAACCACATCTACTATCTCGGAGTGGATACCTGCCTGGCTCTTCATCGTCTGGATGATTCCAAGATTTATCGACTCAATGTTAAGTCCGTTTAAGTTTGTATTAAGAAGAAGATTAAGCTTTAAAAGCGTCTCGTCCGAAATCTCTTCGGATAATCGAATCATCTTGTTCTTAATTACGTTTCCTTCTATAACAACAACTGCCAGAAGCTGATTCTCATCCACTCTTGATAACTGGATGAATTTAAGCTTGTTGCCGTGAATACTGGGCGCCGAAATCATTGAAGCATAATTGGTGTTAATCGCAAGCTTCTTGGCTACCTGCTTAAGGAGATTCTCCATCTTCTCCTCTCTCTCGAGAAGAACTTCTTTCATCTCCTCCACTTCTCTGACCTTGTCATTCATAAGCTGATCAACATAGAAGCGGTATCCCTTATCGGAAGGAATTCGTCCTGCGGAGGTGTGGGGCTGAATGATGTATCCCAATTCCTCCAAATCTGCCATCTCGTTTCTGATGGTTGCAGAACTTAAATTTAAATCCGTGTACTTGGAAATGGTACGGCTTCCAACCGGCTCACCGGTCTCAAGATAGTTCTTTATGATTGCTATGAGGATTATCTTTTTTCTCTCGTCAAGATCCATCTTTTGCCCCCTGTTTCCAATTTATTAGCACTCGTCAAATGTGAGTGCTAATATCTACATACCATAAGATAGCACCCCTAAGAAGCAATGTCAATAAAAAAGAAATAACTAAATTATTAAAAAAGTATAAAAAAAGAGGACGCCCCCAAGCGTCCTCTAAAACCTTCTCTAAGTTGGAATTAATCCTAAATTACGAAGCTTCCTGCTTCCTTATCGTTAACAACGAAATAAACCTGTGATTCTTCCGGTTTTACATAAAGGTTAATTGACTTGATATCATCAACCTTCTTCTTCATATCATATTTCCAAACGTCCTTTGCAATCTTTACAAGGTCGTCTGTTGAGTAGCTCTTGCCGGAGAACTGAACGTGCTGAGCAATCTTAATCTCAGCCTTCTTGGGTGCTGCTGCCTTCTTAGCTACTGTCTTTGTTGCTGCCTTGGTTGCTGTTTTAGCCTTGTCAGCTGCTTTGGTTGCTGCCTTTGCTACAGTCTTCTTGGCTTCTGCTTTCTTAGCGGGAGCTTTCTTAACTGCCTTCTTGACAGTCTTCTCTGCTGCCTTAACAGTATCCTTAACTGCTTCCTTGGTAGCTGTTGCTGTTTCTTTTACTGCGTCTTCAACCTTCTTTAAGGTTGCCTTAGGTTTTGCTGTCGTCTTAGTTGCCATGTCCTATTTCCTTTCATAAAAAGTATTCTAGTGATTAGCAGACCCTAATACTATCTGCATTTGCAAATAAAAACCCTCTATGCTATAGGAGTTTACTCCATTAAAACGAAAAAGTCAAACAAAAGGCAAAAATCGGCAGATATTTGTCGAATAATTTAATTATCTATTCGGATATTCTGTCTCAACAAACTTTCTTAAAGCTGTTAACGAACGTTTTACTTTGTCCGTGTCAATGCAGTATGCCATTCTGAAATATCCGGGACATCCAAAGGAGTCTGCAGGTACCAAAACAAGGTCATACTTTAACGCTTTTTCGCAGAATACCTTCGCATCCTCTTCCAAAGCCTTCGGGAAAATATAGAAGGTTCCGCCGGGCTTAACAACAGTGAACCCAAGCTTTACAAGCTCATCATAGAGGATGTTCATGTTGGTTTCATATACGGAAAGATCCGATGTCTTATCAAGAACCTTTGCAACACCGAGCTGGAGAAGCGATGTGGGACAGTTGTGTCCGATTCCTCTTGAAATCTGTCCGCACATGTTAACCATCTTTGCAGCATCAGGACAAGCAGGGTTAACAA
>JAGACI010000193.1 GCA_017614185.1 Lachnospiraceae bacterium
ATGCGAGTACATGACAGGCGGTAAGGTAGCTGTCATCGGTCCCACAGGCAAGAACTTTGCGGCAGGTATGAGCGGCGGAGTAGCCTACGTACTTGATGAGGAGAATCACCTTTACAGAAACCTCAATAAGGAAATGGTTCTTATGGAGCAGGTTGAAAGCAAAGTTGATGTTGCCGAACTTAAAGAGATGCTTGAGAATCATGTAAAATATACTTCTTCAAAGAAGGCAGCAAAGATTCTTAAAGACTTTGATGAGTATCTTCCCAAATTTAAAAAGATTATCCCCGCAGACTACAAGAAGCTTCTTCATTTGATTCATGGCTTCGAGGAGCAGGGAATGAGCAGTGAACAGGCAGCCATTGAGGCATTCAACGCCGGAATAAAGGACGGAAAATAGTATGGGAAAACCAAGCGGATTTTTGGAATACGAAAGAGAAGACAATTTAACAACTCCTCCTCTTGAGAGAATCAAGAACTTCGATGAGTTTCACAAACCCATCTCAAAGGAAAAACGTCTGAAACAGGCAGCAAGATGTATGGAATGCGGTGTTCCTTTCTGCCAGTCGGGTGAGATGATAAGCGGAATGGCATCAGGCTGTCCCCTTCATAACCTGGTACCTGAGACAAACGACGCTTTATACAAAGGAAATGTAGGCCAGGCGTATGAGAGATTAAGCCTTACCCACAGTTTCCCTGAGTTTACTTCAAGGGTATGTCCCGCACTTTGCGAGGCAGCATGTACCTGTTCCGTAAACGGTGAGAGCGTTACCACAAAGGATAACGAAAGATATATCATAGAGTACGCTTATGAGAACGGCCTTGTTAAGGCAAAAGAACCCGCAGTAAGAACAGGCAAAAAGGTTGCGGTTATCGGAAGCGGTCCCTCCGGACTTGCGGCTGCGGCTGCACTTAACAGCAGAGGACATAAGGTGACTGTTTTCGAGAGAAATGACAGAGCGGGCGGACTTTTAAGATACGGTATCCCCAACATGAAACTTGATAAGAGGGTCATCGACAGAAGACTTAAGATCATGGAAGATTCCGGCATCGAGTTTAAGTTTAATTCAAACGTAGGCAAAGATGTTAAGGCAAAGGATCTTCTTAAGGAATATGACCGTATCGTGCTTGCATGCGGAGCCTCAAAGCCAAGAGACATCACAGCTCCCGGAAGAGACGCCAAGGGAATCTATTTTGCTGTTGATTTCTTAAGAGAAGTAAGCAAGAAACTCATGGACGAAAACTATGATGTTTCAAAGCTCACAGAGTGTAAAACGATGTCCTGGGGTGACCTTAAAGGCAAGAGCGTTGTAATCATCGGAGGCGGTGACACGGGTAATGACTGCGTTGCAACATCCATTAGACTTGGCGCGGCAAGTGTTACTCAGCTTGAGATGATGCCAAAGCCCCCTGTAACAAGAGCAGCTTCAAACCCCTGGCCCGAATGGCCGAAGGTTTTAAAGACAGATTACGGTCAGGAGGAGGCCATTGCGGTATTCGGTCATGACCCGAGAATCTATCAGACTACCGTTACCGAGTTCATAAAGGAAAAAAACGGAAACCTCAAGGAACTTAAGACTGTAAAGCTTGAGCCGAAGAAGGATGAAAAGACCGGAAGAATGAACATGGTACCCGTTAAAGGCACCGAGGAAATATTAAAGGCTGATTTAGTCCTCATTGCGGCTGGCTTCCTTGGAAGTGAAGAGTACATCTGTGAAGACTTTAAGGTTGAGAGAAACGCAAGAGGTAACGTTGCCACCGACGAAGGCAAATATGCTACCGCAACAGACAAAATCTTTGCATGCGGAGACATGCACAGAGGTCAGTCCCTTGTAGTATGGGCTATTGCTGAAGGAAGAGGAGCTGCCAAAGCGGTTGATGAATCGCTTATGGGCTACACCAACTTATAAGATTGGGAGTCAGATACCATGAAGATAGATTTTACCAAGATGGAAGGATGCGGGAATGATTACGTCTATATTGACGGCTCAAAGTTTCCTTTCTCTGATGATAAGAAACCTGATTTTGTCCGCTTTGTAAGCGACAGACATTTCGGAATAGGCTCTGATGGAGTCATCTTTATAAATTCCGGAAAGATTGCCGATTATGAGATGGAGATGTACAACGCTGACGGAAGCAGATCCGAGATGTGCGGAAACGGTATAAGATGTGTCGCCAAGTACGTATATGACAAGGGATACTGGACGAGAAACAGCGTTGATATCGAGAGCTTTGGCAAGATTAAGCACATCAGTTTAAAGGTCGTTGACGGTGAGGTCGTATCCGCCTTGGTGGATATGGGTGAGCCTGTATTGGAGCCCTCAAAGGTACCGGTTAATCAGGATTTAATTCCTGCAGACACCGAAAAAGTTGTTATGCTTCCTGTATCTGTAGATGGCAAGGAGTACAAGGTAACCGCAGTTTCCATGGGTAATCCTCACGGAATAGTTTATGTTGACGATGTGGACAACCTTGATATCAAGTCAATCGGTCCCAAGCTTGAGAATCATCCCTTCTTTCCAAACAGAGCCAACATCGAGTTTGTTCAAAACATTGATAAGAACCATGTAAAGATGAGAGTCTGGGAGAGAGGAACAGGAGAGACTATGGCCTGCGGTACAGGCTGTTGCGCTCTTACAGTTGCCGGAGTCCTTAACGGATTCTATGAAAGAGATGATGAAATCGAGATAAATGTCCTTGGAGGAATTATTAAAACAAGATTTTCCTCGGACAATCATGTATATATGGAAGGCCCTGCCAAAGCGGCTTTCGAGGGAGTAATAGAATGGCAAGCGTAAACAGAAACTACACATTGCTAAGGGGAAGTTATCTTTTTAGCGACATAGCAAAGAAGATTAAGAAGTTTTCGGAGGAAAATCCCAAGGCCGATATCATAAGACTCGGAATCGGTGATGTAACAAGACCTCTTCCGCCATCTGTAATAGAGGCTTTGCATAAGGGCGTTGATGAGATGGCAGATGCATCTACCTTTAAGGGTTATGCACCCGATCTTGGATATGAGTTTCTAAGAAACGCCATCGCTGACAATGATTATAAATCAAGAGGCTGTGATATAAGACCCGATGAAATCTTTGTATCCGACGGAGCAAAGAGTGATGCCGGAAACATCCAGGAAATCTTCGGACCCGATAACAAAGTCGGAGTATGCGACCCTGTGTATCCCGTTTACGTTGATACAAACGTAATGGCAGGAAGGGCAGGAAGCTTTATTGAGGAGTGTGGTGCATGGAGCGATATCATTTACATGCCCTGTACACCTGACAACAATTTTGTCCCCGAGATTCCGGGGGAGAAGCCTGATATCATTTATCTTTGTTTCCCCAATAACCCTACAGGCGCCGTTATCGACAAGGCAAGCCTTCAAAAGTGGGTTGATTACGCCAACAAAGAGGGCAGTGTCATAATATACGATGCTGCATATGAAGCATATATTACCGAGGATTCAATCCCTCATACTATTTTTGAATGCGCCGGTGCCAGGACCTGCGCGATTGAGATAAGAAGCTTCTCAAAGAATGCGGGATTTACCGGGCTTCGTCTTGGATATACCGTAATCCCTTCAGACCTTGTGGTAGACGGTGTTAAGCTTAGAGATTTATGGGCAAGACGTCACGGTACCAAGTATAACGGAGCACCCTATATCGTACAGAAAGCCGGCGAGGCAATCTATTCCGAAAAGGGCAAAAAAGAAGTAAGAGAGCTTGTCTCTTACTACATGGATAACGCTTCTATTATCTTAAACGGATTGGAGAGGGCTGGGTTTACTGCTTACGGTGGCGTGAATGCACCCTACATCTGGCTTAAGACACCCGAAAAGATGGGCTCATGGCAGTTCTTCGATAAGCTCCTTGAAGAAGCCAACGTGGTCGGAACACCCGGTGTGGGATTCGGAGCTCACGGTGAAGGCTTCTTAAGGCTCACAGCCTTTGGTGATAAGGAGCGTACCAGGGAAGCGGTTGAACGTATAGTCAAAACTATGAGTTAAAGAGCTTCCTTCATTGATTTAACATATTCTCCGACATACTTCGGAGCATCTTTACCATACTTTTCAAGAATCTTTATAATGGCCGACCCTACGATGGCTCCATCGGAAAGGGAGGCCATTTTTTGTGCCTGCTCGGGAGTTGAGATACCGAAACCGATGGCAACGGGTACATCAGTGCTCTGTCTTATAACGTCAACGATTGACTTAAGATCAGTCTTAATCTCGCTTCTTGTTCCGGTAACTCCTAGGCTTGATACAAGATAGATAAAGCCTGTGGCTTCCTTTGCAATCATTGAGATCCTGTTCTCGGATGTGGGAGCAATAAGAGATATTAAATCCACATTATATTTCTTGCATATAGGCTGAAATTCATCTTTTTCCTCGAAAGGAAGGTCGGGAAGGATGAGACCGTCAATTCCGATTTCATCACAGGTCTTTATAAATGTTTCTGCCCCGTAAGAATATACGACATTGGCATATGTCATAAACACCATGGGAACAGACACTTCTTTTCTTAAATCCTTAACGAAATCAAATATCTTGTCTGTGGTAACTCCACCGCTTAATGCTCTTATGTTGGCGCCCTGAATTACGGGGCCTTCAGCAGTAGGGTCTGAGAAGGGTATGCCAAGCTCGATTAAATCTGCGCCGTTTTTTACTGCCTCAATGACAGCGGCCTTGGTTGTTTCAAGGTCAGGATCTCCGCAGGTTATAAAGGCTATGAATGCCTTTCCGTTTTCAAATGCTTTCTTAATGTTACTCATGGATATCCTCCCCTCTGTAACGTGCGATTGCCGCACAGTCTTTATCGCCTCTTCCTGAGATTGTGATTACGATTATCTTATCTTTATCCATTGTGGGAGCAATCTTCATTGCATGAGCCACAGCGTGAGCCGATTCGATTGCGGGGATGATTCCCTCGGTCTTTGCAAGGTATTCAAATGCGTTAACGGCTTCATCATCGGTGATTGCCACGTATTCGGCTCTTCCCGAATCATGAAGGTAAGCGTGTTCGGGTCCGATTCCGGGATAGTCTAGGCCTGCCGAAATTGAGTATACGGGAGCAATCTGGCCGTATTTATCCTGGCAGAAATATGACTTCATTCCGTGGAAGATACCAACGCTTCCGGTATTGATGGTAGCAGCGGTCTCAAAGGTGTCGATTCC
>JAGACI010000194.1 GCA_017614185.1 Lachnospiraceae bacterium
AGATTACAACCATCCTTGCGGTTGTAGCCGGTGTCCTTATCTGCTGCAGTATTATTTTTCTTCTTGGCAAAATCTTTGGAGTATTTAACCTTGGTAAAAAAGAGCCGGTTACTCCCGATGAGGAGCCTGTTCAGACCACACTTCTTGCTGATGTTGACATGATTGAGGTTGCAGGCAAGAATGTAGAGGATATTAAGAAATCTCTTGTTGCCATGGGATTAAATCCCGAAGTTGTATATATTGAATCAGATACCTACGAGGCAGGAACCGTAATCAGTGCGGATGTTTCAGCCAGTGCAAAGGTTTCACCCGGAAGCACAATCAAGCTTACCGTAAGTTCAGGCACAAACGGCAAGGAAGTTCCCGCCACAGCAGGTCTTAGTTATGAAGAGGCACTTACAAAGCTTACTCAGGCAGGCTTTGAGGTTATAAAGAAAGAAGTTTATTCAAGCGATGTAGCCAAGGATTATGTTGTTTCACAGAATCCCGAGGCAGGCTCAAAAGCACCTTCAGGTTCCGTTATTACAGTCAAGGTAAGCATGGGACAGGAAGATACAAAGGTGAGAGTACCCAACGTAATCGGACTTACTCAGGCAGATGCCACTGCGGCACTTACAGAGGCAGGACTTACACTCGGTGCTGTAACAGAGGAGTTTTCAACTCAGGTTGAAGCTGAAAAGGTAAGTTATCAGAGCGTATCGGTTGGTTCTTATGTTGAGAAAAACACAGCAATCGATATCAGAATAAGCAAGGGCTCAGAGCCCAAGACCTACAGCTACAGCGCAAGCATTACTTCCCCTTCAATCGAGGAAGGACCCAACTACAAGTCAGGCTTGTCTGTACATGTAGTCGTTAAGGGAGTTGACGGTACTGTATTACTTGATACAGAAACCTCCAAGTTCCCTATCAGTGTTAACAGCGGAAATATTAAGTGCTCTTCAGGAACAGTTACCCTGGAGTACAAATATACAACCGAAAGTACAACTACAACAAATGATGCGGGTGAGACAGTAACGGTTCCCGGTGAAGAGAAGACCGAGACTGTTACAAGACAGGTTACCTTTGCTGAAGAGCAAAGATAGTTTAAGAGGCATTTAATGCAGGGAAAAATAATTAAGGGTATTGCAGGCTTCTATTATGTTTATACGGAAGAAGCAGGCATTCTTGAGTGCAAGGCGAAGGGCATATTCAGAAAGCAGGGGACCAAACCTTTAGTCGGTGATGATGTTTTGGTAGAAAAGCTCCCCGGCGAAGAAGGAATAGGCAACATTACTTCCATATTGGAAAGAAGAAGTGAGCTTATCCGCCCCAACGTTGCAAATGTGGATCAGGCTGTTGTTATTTTTGCACTCACACATCCTGAACCCAATTTCAATTTGCTGGACAGATTTTTAATCATGATGAAGCAGCAGGATATTCCTGTTGCTATCGTTTTTAATAAATCCGACCTTGCCGACGATGAGACGAGAGAGGAAATATTTGACATTTACGCGGGTTCAGATGTTCCCCTTTTATTCGTAAGTGCAAAGTACGGAATCGGAATGGACGTGTTTGAGGCTCTTATTAAGGGTAAGACCACAACGGTTGCCGGACCGAGCGGTGTCGGAAAGTCGACAATCATCAACCACCTTCTCGGTGACGAGGTGATGGAGACAGGTGCCATAAGCGCCAAAGTTGACAGAGGTAAACATACTACAAGGCATTCAGAGTTTTTTGCTCTTGGAAAAGATACCTTTATACTTGATACGCCGGGATTCAGTTCTCTTGACGTTTTTGACCTTAAGAAAGAGGAACTTAAGGATTACTATCCGGAGTTTGCGGAAAGTGGGGATAAGTGCAGGTTTAGAGGCTGCGCTCACATAAATGAACCGGATTGTGACGTCAAGAGGCGACTGGCAAATTGCGAAATAAACCGTGTAAGATACGACAATTATTGTCAGATTTACACAGAATTGGCGAACAAGAGAGAGAAATACTAAGTTTTGTGCTATACTGTTACGAGTATGGCACTTTTTTTGTGCCCACTTAGTTTCTCAGAGGAGGAGAATATGAAAAAGATAGTATCAGTTTTACTTGCTGCAATGCTTGTCCTGATTGCAGGCTGCGGTCAGGTTGAGGAAGTAGCACCGGCTGCTGATGAATTAAATGAGTCTGCTATTGTAGGCGGAATTGAGGACACAACCCTTGGCATCGACAAGGACATCATTGTTCTTTATGTGAATGACGTTCACTGCGGAATCGATGATAACCTCGGTTACCAGGATCTTGTTACCGTAAAGAATGCTTATGAAGCTTTGGGTTATTCGGTTCTTCTTGTTGACTGCGGTGACGCAATTCAGGGAGATATCGTAGGAACTCTTTCAAAGGGAAGTGCGATTATCGATATCATGAACGAAGCCGGCTTTGATGTTGCCGTACCCGGCAACCATGAGTTTGACTATGGAATGGAGAGATTCCTTGAACTTTCCAACAAGGCTAACTTCGATTACGTTTCCTGTAACTTTGTAGACAAGAACGATGAGGCTGTTTTTGCACCTTATGTAATTAAAGAGGTTGACGGAGTAAGAATCGCATTTATCGGTGTAAGTACTCCCAAGACTCTTGTAACATCAACACCTGCATACTTTATGGATGAGAACGGAGAGTTCATATATTCATTTAAGCAGGATGAGTCAGGCCAGAAGCTTTACGATTGCGTTCAGAACGCTGTAGATAAGTGCTATGACGAAGAGGGAGCTGCAATTGTTGTTGCACTTTGCCACCTTGGAACAGAAGATGACTGCTCACCCTGGACTTCAACAGAGCTTATTGAGAATACAACGGGTATCGATGTTGTCCTTGACGGACATTCTCACTCTGTATGGGAGGAGGAGCACGTTAAAGATAAAAACGGCGACGGAGAAGCTATCCTTTCATCTACAGGAACCAAGCTTAGCAATATAGGCGTTCTGAGAATCAGCAATGACTGGAGAGTACATACAACTCTTGTAAATGACAAAGTTTCAGATATCGCTACAATGCAGGATATCATTGAGATGGTTAACGAGCAGAATGAGGAACTTGTTAATACTGTAGTTGCTCATACAGATGTTGACCTTGTAATCACAGATCCTGAAACAGATGAGAGAATGGTTCGTGTTGCTGAGACTAACCTTGGTGACCTTTGTGCTGATGCATACCGTGCAATGAGCGGAGCAGATATTGCATTCGTTAACGGCGGTGGTGTAAGAAGCGATATCAAAGCAGGAGATATTACTTACGGAGATATCATTAAGGTTCATCCTTTCGGAAATAACATGTGCATGGTTGAAGCAACAGGTTCTGAAATCTACGATGCACTTGAGATGTCAGCAAGCGCACTTCCTGCTGAACTTGGCGGATTCTTGCAGGTATCCGGAATCTCATTCACAATCGATGTCAATGTTCCTTCACCGGTTGTCATTGACGAGAACAAGATGTTCGTAAAGGTTGACGGTGAGCCCAGAGTCAAAGACATCATGGTCGGTGATGAGCCTCTTGACTTAGAGGGTACATACACAGTTGCCTGTCATGATTACCTTCTTAAGAACATGGGTGACGGCTACACAATGTTTGCCGACAACACACTTCTTCTTGACAGCGTTATGATTGACAACCAGGTTCTTATCAACTATATCGTTGAGAAGCTTCAAGGAACTGTCGGTGAGGAATATGCCGATCCTTACGGTCAGGGCAGAATCACCATTGTTGATTAATACCGGCGAAAACAGGCGACGGATTCAGGTCCGTCGCCTTTATTAATTTAATTCATTAAAATTTTTTACAAAAACCTATTGACACGATAGGTGAGTGGTGTTAATATGAGTTCAACACTTAAGGAAAGCGAGGCGTAAGACAGACATGTTCAACATTAAGACAATCGAAGTTAACAACTGTATGTGTTGTCGAATGTTTAACTCCCGGGCAGTAATATGGCTGGGGCGATGTCATGCCGACAACTACGCCTTGATTCGATGTTGAAACTGATTCGAACGAATAGCCAATGCCCGGGAGCTTCTAATAGCCTCCGGGCTATTTTATTGTAAGTTTCTAAACAAAAAAATTCTAAACTAAAAAAATACCAAATTAAAACAGACATAAGGAGATTAATACAATGAGCAATTACAGATTTGAGACATTACAGTTACACGTAGGACAGGAGCAGGCAGACCCCGCAACAGATTCAAGAGCAGTGCCTATTTATCAGACCACATCCTATGTTTTTCACAACAGTAAACACGCAGCAGACCGTTTCGGACTTGCAGATCCCGGTAACATCTACGGCAGACTTACCAACACAACACAGGACGTTTTGGAGAAAAGACTTGCAGCACTTGAAGGCGGAAGCGCAGCACTTGCACTTGCATCCGGCGCAGCAGCAATCTCATACACCATTCAGGCTCTTGCAGCTAATGGCGGACACGTTGTGGCACAGAAGACCATCTACGGTGGAAGCTACAACTTACTTTCACACACACTTCCTCAGTACGGCATCACTACCACATTTGTTGATGCACATAACCTTGCTGAAGTAGAAGGTGCAATCCAGGCAGATACAAGAGCAATTTATCTTGAGACACTTGGCAACCCCAACAGTGATATTCCCGATGTAGACGAAATCGCAAAAATCGCTCACAAGCACGGAATTCCTTTGGTAGTAGATAACACATTCGGAACACCTTACCTCTTCAGACCCATCGAGCATGGTGCAGATATTGTTGTACATTCTGCAACAAAATTTATTGGGGGTCACGGAACTACCCTCGGAGGTGTTATAATAGAATCCGGTGAGTTCGATTGGAAGAAGAGCGGTAAGTTTGCAAACATCGCAGCACCCAACCCCAGCTATCACGGAGTATCATTCTATGATGCAGTTGGCCCCGCAGCATTTGTTACCTATATAAGAGCAATCCTCTTAAGAGATACAGGAGCGACACTTGCACCTTTCAGTGCATTCCTTCTCTTACAGGGAGTTGAAACACTTTCATTAAGACTTGACAGACATGTTGAGAACACCAAGAAAGTTATTGAGTTCTTAAGCAAGCACCCTCAGGTTGAGAAGGTTAACCATCCTTCACTTCCCGATCATCCCAATCACGAGCTTTACAAGAAGTACTTCCCCAACGGTGGCGGCAGCATCTTCACATTCGAGATTAAGGGTGGCCAGAAGGAAGCATGGAACTTCATCGACGGACTTGAGATCTTCTCACTCCTTGCAAACGTTGCAGACGTTAAGAGCCTTGTAATCCATCCTGCAACAACAACTCATTCACAGCTTTCAAAGGAAGAGCTTCTGGATCAGGGTATCAAGGAGAACACTATCAGACTTTCAATCGGTACAGAGCATATCGATGATATTATCGCAGACCTTGAAAAAGGATTTGCAGCAGCAAGACAGTAATTTATTAACAAACAAAAAGAAAGAAGGATAAAGAAATGGCAAATATTTACAAAGGAACACTCTGAATTATCGGTAACACACATTTAGTTGAAGTTACAAACATTGAAAAAGAGCTTTGGATTGAAGCATCTGTTTTGGTAAAATTGGAGTATTTCAATCCTGATGTAAG
>JAGACI010000195.1 GCA_017614185.1 Lachnospiraceae bacterium
AAGATTTTCCAATGCCTTATCTTTAGATGAGATAAAAAAGCATGTTAAGGCTATGGAAGAGGTCGGAGCGAAGGTAAGTAAGCAGGCATACGGCGATAGAATCTATACATTAACGCATGCCGGAAGCATAGCAAAGTTATCTGGCTTTTCTGACGGAGCTTTTGCCATACAGGATGTGAGCAGCCAGATAGCTGTTCAGGCATCCGGCATAAAGGAAGGCAACACCGTAATAGACGTTTGTGCGGCTCCCGGCGGTAAGAGCGTATTTGCCGCAGAGCTTGCGGGAGAAACGGGAAAAGTAATAGCAAGAGATTTAACATCATACAAGACATCACTTATAAATGAAAATGTCTCAAGGATGAAATTAAGAAATGTCTCAGTCGAAGAGTGGGATGCAACAGTCCTTGATGAGAGCAGGATTGGCACGGCCGATGTAGTTATAGCGGACTTACCGTGCATGGGCTTTGGTGTAATAGGAAGAAAAAGAGACATTAAGTATAAGGTAACAAAAGAGCAGCTCGATGAAGTCGCAGCTCTTCAAAAAAACATTCTTGATGTTGTTTCAAAGTATGTAAAACCCGGTGGAGTTCTTATGTTTAGCACCTGTTCGATAAGTGCTAAAGAGAATAAGGAAAATGCCGATTATATTGAGAGTAATCTCGGCTTTAAGGGAGAGGACATCACACCTTTTATTAATGAAGAACTTTTAAAGGATATTAAAGCCTGCGGTGGCCTTGATGATTTAAAGAGAGGCAGACTTCAGCTTTTGCCGGGGATTTTTGACTCGGATGGTTTCTTTTTGACAAGATGGAAAAAACAGATATAAAGTCACTTTCATTTGAAGAACTTAATAATGAAATAAAAGACCTTGGAGAGAAGTCATTCAGGGCAAAGCAGATTTATGACTGGCTCCATGTGAAGTTAGTAAGAAGCTTTGATGAGATGACTAACCTTTCACAGGATTTCAGAAACAAGCTTAAGGAAAGATACACCCTTACCGCATTAAAGATTGTAAGGGTACAGGAGTCCAAAATTGACGGAACAAGAAAGTACCTTTTTAAACTCGCGGACGGCAATCTTATCGAGAGTGTCTGGATGATTTATAAGCACGGTAATTCCGTGTGCGTTTCATCACAGGTCGGCTGCAGAATGGGATGCAGATTCTGCGCTTCGACAATCGACGGTCTCGAGAGAAACCTTAATCCTTCAGAAATCCTTGATCAGATTTATTCAATCACTCTTGACACCGGTGAGAGAGTAAGCAATGTCGTTGTCATGGGTTCGGGCGAGCCTATGGATAACTATGACAATACGGTTAAGTTTGTCCGTATGCTCTCAGACGAGCACGGCCTTAATATATCGCAAAGAAATATCACGGTATCGACCTGCGGTATCGTTCCTAAGATAAGGGAACTTGCAAACGAGGACCTTTCAATAACACTGGCCATTTCTTTGCATGCAACTACTGATGAGAAGAGAAGAAAGCTTATGCCCATAGCCAACAAGTATTCCATCAGCGAGATTAAGGATGCCTGCCTTGAGTATTTTGACAAGACCGGTAGAAGGCTTACATTCGAGTACAGCCTTGTCGGCGGAGTCAATGATACGGATGAGGATGCAGATGAGCTGGCAGCGATTTTAAAGCAGGTTAACGGACACGTAAACCTCATCCCGGTCAACCCCATAAAAGAGCGGGATTTCGTGTCTTCAACGGACAAGAGAGTCCAGGCATTCAAAAATAAACTTGAAAAAAAACAAATTAATGTTACTATAAGAAGAGAAATGGGCAGGGATATAGACGGCGCTTGCGGCCAACTTCGCCGAAGTGTCATGCATGAAGAATAACCCTGCCGTTTTGTGCGTTTAAAATTCTAAGGAAGGAGCCGAAGGGGTGCTTAAGACATTTTCCTTAACGGATATCGGAAAAGTTAGAGAACTGAATCAGGACTATGTTTTTACCTCGGAGGAACCGGTAGGTACACTTCCCAATCTGTTTATCGTTGCAGACGGAATGGGTGGACACAATGCAGGAGACTATGCCTCAAGATACACTGTTGAGACACTGGTTACCGAACTTGGGACATCCACGGAGCCTGATCCCGTAAAAGACATTGAGAGAGCAATAGGAATCGCCAATGACCACATTCGTCAGAAGGCAAGACAGGATTCCCACCTTTATGGAATGGGGACCACTCTTGTTGTGGCTACGGTTAATGGAGATGAACTGCAGGTTGCCAATGTCGGTGACAGCAGACTCTATGTTGTAAACGATAAGATAACTCAGATTACCACAGACCATTCTTTGGTTGAAGAGATGATTAAGGCCGGAGGCCTTGAACGCTCTCAAGCAAGATGGCATCCTGACAAAAATATAATAACCAGAGCAATCGGTGCCAGCGAAAAAGTCAAGGTGGATTTTTTTAAGGTTAAGCTTAAAGAAGATGACACTATACTTATGTGCTCAGACGGTCTGACCAACATGCTTGAGGATGAGGAAATCCTCATGATCTTAAAGGGAGAGAGAGATATTGTTGAGAAGGCCGAGGCACTTGTTAAAGCTGCAAACGACAACGGCGGAGCTGATAACATCGCCGTAGTTTTGGTTGAGCCTTTTGCTAAAGAGCGGATTTAAGGAGTTTTATATATGATAAAAATCGGAATGATGGTAGGAGAGCGCTACGAAGTACTCGAGAAAATCGGTACCGGTGGC
>JAGACI010000196.1 GCA_017614185.1 Lachnospiraceae bacterium
AAGAAGCAAAGCCATCACCATGACAAGTAATAATGACAATACACTTTTTTTCATAACAGTTCACCTCATAAATCTATAATTGATTAATACGGCTTAAGGAAATAAACAGTATACGGAGGAATATCCAAGCCTCCTCCAAAGTCTATATCCGCACCCGTAATTAAATCCTTCGCCCTTCCCGCTCTCGCATCAAAATGAGCGGTATAAGGATTCTCATCAGCGTTTATGGCAACCATTATTCTGCCATTCTCGCTCTCTCTTTCATATACACATGCTCTGTTTGTAAGGACAAGTGACTTAAATCCGCCATAACATAATGCGTGCTCATTCTGCCTTGCCTTAATCATTGAAGATATCTTATCTGTAAGTTCATTCCACTCCGGACTGTCAAAGCATGGTCTGAGGGCCGGATCTCCGTCACTCTTATTGCCCTTTGCTCCCCATTCACTTCCATAATAAATGCAGGGAATTCCCGGCATGCCAAACATCATTCCGTAGATGAGCGGAATGTGTGCCGGATTGTTGAGGATTGAGGCAATACGGCTTACATCATGATTATCAACAAATGACAATAGATGTTTTCCTTTATACAAGGTCCACTGCTCAGGCCCGAACTGCCTTAGAAGCGAATGGACTATCTCAAAGAGGTTATAGGAATTAAAGGCTGAGTGCATTCCCTTGTAGCACTCATAGTTGGTGGCCGAATCACACATATCATCTGCCACCAATGCATTATAATCCCCGTGAATCATCTCGCCAACAAGGAAAAAGTCTTCTTTTAATGAAGAAGTAAAGCCTTTAAGTCTTCTAAGGAAGTTTCTGTCGATGCAATATGCAACATCAAGGCGAAGTCCGTCGATACCGAACTCTTCAACCCACATCTTAACGCTGTCAAAAAGGTAATTAACAACCGCCTCATTTGAAAGGTTAAGCTTAACAAGATCAAAGTGTCCTTCCCAGCCCTCATACCAGAAGCCGTCGTTATAAGCACTGTTTCCGTCAAAGTTTATATAGAACCAGTCTTTGTATTCAGAGTCCCACTTTTTCTCCTGTACATCCTTAAACCCATAGAAGCCTCTTCCCACATGGTTAAATACTCCGTCAAGAATAACCTTTATTCCGGCTTCATGTAAGGCATTGCAAACTTCCTTAAAATCCTCGTTGCTTCCAAGTCTTGTATCGACTTTTCTAAAGTCTCTTGTGTTGTATCCGTGGGTATCGGATTCAAATAACGGGTTAAAAAGTACAGCCCCGATTCCCATCTTCTTAAGATGGGGAATCCAGGCTGTAACCTTTTTTATCCTGTCTGAGGGCACACCGTCATTCTCAAACGGTGCGCCGCAAAAACCAAGTGGATATATCTGATATATAGTATTTTCGAAAGCCCACATATCTATGCCCTCTTTTTAAGTTCCTCACATATCTCGTCGTAGCGCTCTTCGTCAAGCTTATAGAACCTGCCGTAAAGAACTACGGAAGCAAGCATCAATATACAGGGAATAACGGTCATCGCTACCAACAGTCCAACCTTCTGAGTCTTGGTAACCTCACCTATAACAGTGGCAATCTGTGCACTCTTTGTTGCCGCATCGATGGCTCCTGTCTCAGCCTCAGTCTCAAGATCCGAAATTCTGTTGGTGTACTGCGTAACCTGACAAACCACGTATGATACTGTCGTTATAATAATTGTAATCGAGCTTGCCATCTTGGTAAGGAAAGGTCTCATCGATGTGATGATGGCCTCATCTCTTGTACCATGCTTAAGCTCGTTATATTCTACCGTATTGATGATTGAAATCATCATAATCAGGTAAAGTCCGTACTGGCCAAGGTTTGCAAGCATGAATCCAAAGGTGAGGATCCAGAACTTAAGTGTCGATGAAGGCATCGCCATTCCGCAAAGGAGCTGAATAGCATAACCGACAGTGGCTATAACGCCCATTGCCTTTACCAAAGGACCTCTGTGATACTTCTTTGAAAGCATCGGATAAATTACCATAAGTACTGCGGTTGCAGCCATTCCGATGGTGGTAAATGTGGAGTAAAGTCCTCCCTCATATCCAAACTCAAAGTAAATATAGTTGCTTCCAACGCCGCCAAGTACAATTCCGTTACCAATCTGCTGAAGGAGGAAGATTAAGCAAACCCAAAGGAGCTGATCGTTGCCGCCTATGGTATTGATAATCTTCTTAAAGCTTACCTTCGGAGCTTCCTTTTGCATGTCATCTCTGTTCTCTCTTACGCCAAATATGGGGAAGAGGATAAATGCAGGAGCAAGGATGCAGATGATAAGTGCGATACGTCCGTATGCCGTTCTTGCATTTCCGCCAAGTGCAAACTCGCCTGCCGTAAGAAGAGGGATAAGGACAGAAGCAAGTGTTCCGCCGATTCCGGCAAAAAGAGTAGCTCTTGAAGTTAACGCATTTCTCTTGTCACCGTCCTGGGATAATGCGGGAATCATTCCCCAGTAGGATATATCGTGCATTGTATAGGTGATACTGTAAAGGAAGTAGATAACTCCAAAGAATATGATGAAGTTCCAGCCTGCGAGGTCTGTATTAAATACAAGATAAACAACCACGCTGGTGGAGAAAACTCCGATTAAAAGCCATGGTTTAAACTTACCCCACTTGGAACGTGTACGTTCAATGATGTTGCCCATGATAGGGTCATTTAGAGCATCGAAGATTCTTGCCGCAACCATAATGGCTGTAACTGCTCCGAGCTGAGCGGTAGTCAGACTTCTTGTGTACAAAATAAACAACATGATATAGTTTGTAAACAAAGCATATACCATGTCGCGTCCAACTGTACCGAGAGGGTAAAAAATCAAGTTCTTCTTTTCCTGGTTCATGTGTGTAACCTCCCAAAAGTTTTTACCCTCTCATTATACAATATATTTAGTTTTAT
>JAGACI010000197.1 GCA_017614185.1 Lachnospiraceae bacterium
AACCACCATAACCCATAATTACCATGCGACAGGTGGAATTTACTTTTGCTCAATCATTTCCAGCTGTCTGTTTGCCATGCAAACAAACAGACTCTGTGCAATGATTTTATCACGATTTTCCGGGTCGTCAAAGGTATATTTCCTTGTCAAAGTTCGTCAAAAATGCAAATGAGACATTTTTCTCATTATTTATCGGAAGTTAGTTTTTCATTTGAGCTGAAAAAAATTTAAAAAAGCCTCCCCGGTTATCCGGGAAGGCCTTTGTTTAATTAGCCGGGAACCGCGAAATTCAGGGCTTTTTCGGCAATTTCCAATGTAAAGTTTTCACTGTAAATTATTTCTCCGTCAAGGGAATATGCAAAGCCCGGTGCGGCTTTAACCTCAACTTTCTTGGCTCTCTTATAAACCACAATATCTTTCATGGATTCATCATCCAGATGCTTTCCTTCGGTATAGGGGCCAAGGATTTTGACAAAGCGGAATCTGGAAATCGGTTTAATGAGGCAAACCTCAAGCCATCCATCGTCTATCTCGGCTCTGGGCGCACACTTAAAGGAGCCTCCGACATACATTCCGTTTGCGACCGTACAAAGAAGAGCTTTTCCCGAGGGATTGAGTACTTCCCCGTCAGCTGTTACGGTAACCGTATTCTTCATACTCTTAATAAGCGCGGTTACTATGCCCTTTGTGTATGCGCTCTTACTGCCGTGACCTGTCTTTTCTCTTTCTTTGTTAATTGTAATTGCAACTGTTGTGTCGAATCCGAAGTTGGTTACATTGTCGCTGTAAAGGTCTCCTACCTTTATAAGATCGATAGGTTTTGCCTCGGCATCAAGAAGTGCTTCGATATCAAGGAACTTATCGGCTCCAAATACTTTGACAAAGTCGTTTCCGCTTCCGCAGGGATAGCAGGTAACCGAAGTCCTTTCTCTTCCGACTGCTCCGTTTACCACCTCATTGATTGTTCCGTCTCCGCCGCAGGCGATAAATCTTACATCTTCATCAGGATAGTTCTTTACAAAAGAAGTCGCATCCTTTGGTCCCTTTGTAAGGTAAACCTCACATTCTCCCTCATGCTTTGAATTCCTGATAGCTTCTCTTATCTTGGCTTCACTTCCGCCTTCTCCTGCACACGGATTTACGATAAATACATACTTCATATGGTTTTCTGCCTCCTTCTTTGTTAGATGCCCAACATTATTACCCCTTGTGTTATAAGTAACTCACCCAATATATAAGTTAACATCACCGTGAAATGTCTTTTAAACACTATATCCGGATTCTTGTAGTATCGAACCAGATAAAGTGTGCAATCCGAGATGAAGAAAAGAACTGCTCCTGCGTATGCAACTATTGCCCCCCATCCCGGATTTGAGAAGAGCTGTTTTAGCGCAAAGACATTCATGGTGGCGTTAGCCAGAAGATAAATGCACATGGGTGGTATCATCGGTTTCGGCGTCGTAGCGTAAAGATTCTTTATCACTATAAAGACAATCGTATAGTAGACGGCCGCAATCGGAATCACCACCGCGAAGTTTACCTTTGAAATATCTATGTTTCTCATGTAAACCCCGATAAACAAAAAGTGACAAAACAGAAAGCTGATGCCTCCCATCGTGAACCACTTGTGGCCCTTTGGAATAAGTAAGACATCACCTAACCAGCTTGTCACCAATGCTGCGATTAAAACCCAATAAGGTTTATCTGTGCTGCACAAATAATAGCCGATAATGAACAGCAAAAGAAAAGGCTTTGTAACGCCCCTCCTCTTGTTGTCGTTCCAGCTGTCGTACAAATGTATTGCACTTGCTATTACGAGCAGAATCAAAAATATGTACTTCATGCAATCCCCCAACTATGTGCCTTTAATAATAGTATCTGCCACCGCCGCAGCAAAGTCCGCCACCGCCACAGCAAAGATTGCAGATAAGGTTTGCGATACAAAGTTTAAGGCAGATGCTGCTGCCGCCGCCTATGGGCGACGAATATGCAGATCTCCTTGTGCTGTACCAGTCATCACCTGTCTCAAAACGGTTAACAAGATTTCTGTAATCCATGTTGTTAGGCTCCAAGGCAGATGCTCTCTTTGCATGCTCTTTTGCCGCAAATGAGTTTCCAAGTCCATAATGCGCCAAAGCTGAATAATAGTACCATCTTGCATTACGACGGCTCTCTTCCATGTCATCGAGAGTGGTTCTCGCTTCCTTGTAGTAGCCGTTTCTTATATAGTTGCCTGCCGCACGAATATGATTATCTTCCTCATATCCGGTGCCGCCTCCCGCATAATTTGAATTAAATCCGCCAAAGGAACCAAAGCCGAAGTTTCTAAAGAAATCTTCGAAATCCTGAGTATCTTTGTATCCATAGCTGTATCCTGAAGATGATGAGCCCTGGCCGTAGGATGAACCGGGACCATATGAGGAACCTGAGTATCCGCCGGTTTTCTCCTGCATTATCTGCTTATATGCAGCCTGAACTTCCTTAAACTTCTCTTCCGCAGCTTCCTTGTTCGGATTATTTATATTGGCATCAGGATGATATTTTCGGCTTAATGCCTTGTATGCTTTTTTGATTTCTTCTTCCGAAGCGCCCCTTGAAACGCCCAGAACCTGATAAGGGTCACGCATTTTTATCCTCTTCTTTGTTTCTCTTATTCCTTACAAGCTCGTAACGACTCCATACTCCGGAATAAAGAATATTTCTCAAAATACTGATGTCGTTGATGATAGGCAAAAGCTCAAACGCCTTGCAGCACTCAGACATCATATTGGTAAGAATCTTTTGTACATCTTCGTCAAATTCGGGACTTCCAAACTTGTCTATAAAAGGATTGTAGCGGTTCTTCTTAATGTCGTCCTCCACATCCTCATATGCATCCATAATATAAATGAATCGTCCCAGGTGATTGCCGATTGAATAAAGCTCATCAGCCCATTCATCATTCTTATATGAAAAAATAGCTCCGAGTATCTCTCCGAAAAGACCGGACATCATATCGATATCCTTGTTCCCTGCCTTCTCAGCCTCGGTAATCTTTGAAAGGGTATCGCGTATAAGCTTTGCTTTCTCGGGGTATTTCTTTTCTATCTTACATACAGCACAGTAAAGGGAATCTGCAAGAAGCTTTCTGCTTACTTTCCTGTCATCCTCCCAGTCGTCAATACACTTATAATATGTCAGAAGAATATTCATATCCGCAGCATACTCTGTATACTCGGTCTTGATTGTAGGATGTTTTTCAAAGGGATGAACGATACATTTCGTCGTTCCTTTTGATATTTCCGGCTCATAGAGATCCGAAAGAAGAAGCGCCAGAAAAGTCATGTCGTAAGAAAGAGTCATCTGGCCTTTTATTCCGTAGTTATCCTTAAGGGTCCTGCATAGTCCGCAATAGTACCCTTGATAAACATCAAACTCTTTGAATTTAAGTTCACCCTTATTAATTATGATATAACCGAACACTTTACTCCTCCTGTATTCAGCTGTTCTTTATAAACGTCGTGTTGCATTTGGGGCATCTTATCTCGATTTTGCCCCTGCCCCTCGGTACCCTGATTTTCTGATTACAGCCGGGGCATCTGTAAATGTGATGTGTCTTTCGTTGTCTGATTTCACCCACGAACTTATTTATCTTGCTTCTAACCTTATATGAGTGCCTTAAGTAAAAGTTGTTCTCCTGCTGTCTCTTGTAAATGTCTCTCGAAAACATTCTGAAATATCCGTATCCGAGAATCAAAAGAGCAAGTATATATACATAAGGAACCCTGAAAAGGGATAAAATCATGAAAAACAATGATACGCCAAATAAAAACCTGTTAAGCTGGTCACTGCCGTATCTGCCCATCATAAATCTAGCCAGTCTTTGTCTGAAATCCATATCATTCACCTCTCACAGACCATTCGTTAATAACAATCGTAAGGGTTTTGATTCCTAAAATCAATGAAGGGAATTTAAAAAGATTATAAAATCTTTCTAAACTCCCTTGCGTTTAATCTTCGTATCTAAGAATCATTGCGCCGGTTCTTGGAAGCGTAACATTTATACATCCGTTTGTGACGATTACTCTCTCTTCACTGTCGCTGAATGTATAAGCATCCGAGTACAAAAGCCTCTTTACTTCTGTTTCCTTCGGAATACCCAGCACCCAAACCGCAATCTGTCTCTCAAGATCCTCATCACCGTTGTTTACAAGAACAATGGTCTTGCCTGCGTTGTCAAATCGTCCGTATGCGATGAAGTTTCTGTCTGTATCGAGGAACTTGAGTGAACCTTTCTTAAGCTCAGGGCAGTTCTTGTGTATCTTTATAGCCGCCTTATGGAAAAGAAGCATCTCCGTATCTTCTCTTCCCCAGGGATATGTTCTTCTGTTGTCGGGATCGGTGAAGCCGCATACACCGGCCTCGTCGCCATAGTAAAGAGTAGGCGCTCCGGTCCATGTCATCTGCATGATGACTGCCTCTCTCATAACGGCCTTGTTGATTCCCTCTTCTGCTGCCTTAGCACCCTTATCCTGAACACGGCCCACCACATGATTGGTTCTGGTCAGGAATCTTGAATGGTCGTGATTGGAAAGCTGGTTCATGGCAACCATGATTGAAGACATTGAAAGTCCCGAAAGATGGTCCTGCATGCTTGCCCAGAAATGGCTTTGGTTACCGAGAAGATCGGGCCTGAAGTCATCCGAGTGCTTCTCCATACCTGTCAAAAACCAGGTAACAGGCTCCATAAACGCATCATAGTTCATGACACTGTCCCATTCATTTCCGGAAAGCCATGGTTTCGTATCCCCATAGTGCTCGGCTAAGATTATAGCATCCGGATTGGCTTCCTTAACCGCTTTCCTGAAGTCCTGCCAGAAGCGGTGATTGTATTCGGGTGAATGACCAAGATCCGCAGCCACGTCAAGTCTCCATCCGTCCGCATTGTACGGCGGTGAAACCCATTTCTTTGCTATTTTTAATATATAATCTTTAAGAGTCGGTGAGCCTTCGTAATTAAGTTTAGGTAACGTATCATGTCCCCACCAGCCCTCATAGAATCTGTTGTAAGGCCAGCTGCCCTGAGAGTTGAAATCGAAAAATGACCTGTAAGGAGAATCAGCTGCTATATAAGCGCCCTTCTCAAACCCGTCGGCTTCCTCATATATTCTCTCTCTGTCCATCCACTTGTTAAAAGAACCGCAGTGGTTGAACACACCGTCAAGGATAACCCTTATGCCTCTCTTGTGCGCTTCGCTTACTACCTCTGCAAAAAACGCATCCGTCGCATCAAGGTTTGCCTTGCTTGTAAGTCTGTTAATATATTTGGTGGCGTGCATGTTCTCTGTGTCGCCATCTTTTAAAAGCTCGCCCTCATCATCCACAATTCTTCCGAAGTGAGGATCGATGTGGTCGTAGTCCTGAATATCGTATTTATGATTGGAAGGAGAAACAAAAAGGGGATTAAAGTAGATTACCTCAACTCCGAGGTCTTTAAGGTAATCAAGTTTATCCATTACACCCTGCAAGTCTCCGCCATAAAACCTGTGAATGTCAGTCTTGGCAGGATTTGAATACCAGTCCGTTACTCTCTCCGAATAATTACCGACATAATAATACTCGTTTGTCAGTACATCATTGCCGGGGTCACCGTTTCTGAATCTGTCCACATAAATCTGGTACATTACGGCACCCTTGGCCCAATCGGGAGTGGAGAATCCGGGGATTATGACAAAGTCGTAATTCCAGCTTTCTTTATTTACCACACCTCGCATGTCAAAATATACTATCTGCTTACCGCTTTTCACGCTGAAATGATAGCTTATCTTAACGTTATCAAGCTGTATTTCATGATAGTAATAATCAAAAAGCTCATCTGAGCTCTCCCATAACATGGGAACTTTGGTTTCGCCGTGAACAATGTATACAGAATCCACATTGTCCTTGGCGGTTCTGAAACGTATGGTTATCCTGTCATAAGCAGTAGGTTCGAATGGTATAACAAAATTCTCCGTGGTATCGGAGAATAATGCTTTTTTCTTTATTAAAGGCTTCATGGAATTAATATAATTAAGATTCCATCTTGAGCCGCTCATTTCCATGTTTCCGAACATAACTGAAGAATTCCTTTCGGTCCTATTTTACCGCAAGAAAGGCTTACATTCAAGATAACAAGCCCCCCTTAAGGGGACCTGTAAATGCTAAGAGGCGGTTTGCACCGCCTCTTGTCATTGTATGTTTTGTTTAAATTACTTAACTGCGTTTTTCTTGGTTGCCACGATATCGAATACAACCGCACCGAGAAGTACAAGACCTTTAACAATCTTCTGCCAGTCAGCGTTAACGCCCATAAGTGACATACCAAGGTTGATAACACCGATAAGAGTAGCACCGATAACCATTCCGAATACGGTACCGGCTCCACCGTAAGCAGATACACCACCTACTACGCAGGCTGCAATTGCATCCATCTCGTAGTTGGTTCCTGCTGTTGAGTTGGCAGCCTGGAATCTGGCTACAACAATGTAGGATGTTATAACGGTCATGATTGCCATGTTAAGGTATGCGAAGAACATAATCTTTCTGGTATCAACACCTGAAAGTCTTGTTGCTTCCTTGTTACCGCCGATTGTGTAGAAGTATCTTCCAAGAGCGGTCTTGGATGTGATGAAGTTGTAAATCAAAAGGATTACAACAACCCATACCAGTACGGTAGGAATTCCGCCTGCAAATGAAAGCTTGTAAGCAAAGAGCATAACAGCTGCAACGGATAAGGTTGTCTTTACAATAAGAGTTGTAAATGAGTCAGCCTCATATCCTTTTTTGAGCTTATTGGCTCTTGTTCTTATATTTAAGAACACTACGATAGCACTGGCAACAAAACCTGCTATCAAGCATATTGCGTTAAAATCAAAGATTGCTGTCTCAAAGAGTTTTCCTGAGAAAACTTTGAGGAAGCTTTCAGGAATGGGTGAAATACTTCCTGTTGAAGAGTTTTTGCTGAGAATAGCTGTTCCCAGTCCTCTGAAAGCAAGGAAACCTGCAAGGGTAGCAATCCATGGGGGAATGTTTACATATGCTACAAGGAATCCAAGTACGCATCCGTATATAACGCCTACAAGAAGCATAAGTAAAATTGAAACTCCGCTTCCGTATCCCTTAACTACCATAAAGACACCGCCGATGGCTCCAAGGAAACATACGAAGGAACCGCAGGAAAGGTCGATGTTACCGCCGGTAAGCATACACATTAACATACCTGTCGCAAGTACAAATACATATGCGTTCTGTGTGATAAGAGCGTTGAAGTTCATGGGTGAGAACATCGATCCGCCGGTCATCACAGTAAAGAAGATATATACCAGGACAAGGATGATAAGCATAGCATTTTTCTTAATTACGTCCATATATTTACTCATGACTCATCCTCCTTTACTTTTTCTTCTTATTTGACAGTACGTCAAATATGATTGCTATCAGAACAACGATACCTTTAACAACCTTCTGATAGTTGGCATCCATACCCATGATACTCATACCCATGTTGATAACACCCATGAGGACGGCACCGATTATCATTCCGAACACGCTGCCTTCACCGCCGTAAGCAGAAGCTCCGCCGATGAAACAAGCTGCGATTGCATCCATCTCGTAGCCCTGACCGAATGTAGGCTGCGCACCTACCTGTCTTGCTGCTACAAGTATACCTGCAAGACCTGCCATAAGTCCCATGTTCACATAAGCAAAGAAGTATACTTTTCTGGGGTCGATACCGGAAAGTCTTGTTGCTTTCTCGTTACCGCCGACAGCGTATAAGTATCTACCCATTGTGGTTCTGGTTGTGATGTATGCATAAGCAAGAAGTACAACAGCAATCCAAACCAATGCAGCGGGAATACCTTTATAATTTGCAAGCTTGTAGAAAATCCAGATGATTACTGCACTGATTACAACCATCTTAACAGCTTCCTGAAGAAGAGGAGTTACGCTGTAACCTTTTGACTTTGCATCAAGTCTGTTTACAATAACCATTGCAATGTAAGCAACTACAATCACAATACCTGCTGCTATACATGTAATGTTTAAATTTGATCCCCCAAAGAAATCCGGAATATAGCAGTTATCACCGCCACCGAATACTCTTAAGAAAGTTTCGTTTCTGATACCGACTGCATATCCCTGAAGGACAACGTTTGCTAATCCTCTGAAGGCATACATGCCTGCAAGAGTTGCGATGAACGGAGGTACCTTGATGTAGGCAATCCAGAATCCCTGCCATGCACCTACCAAAAGTCCGCCTATAATCATAACTGCAACTGCGAACCAGACATTCAAGTTTTTATCCATCATTACGGCACCGATACCGCCTACGAAGCAGACTACGGAACCAACCGCAAGGTCGATGTTACCACCTGTCAGGATACATAACAGCATACCGGCTGAAAGAACGAATACGTATGCGTTCTGTGAAATCAGGTTGTTAACGTTCTGAGGCAGGAGAATTTTTCCGCTTGTCATTACATAGAAGAAAATGGTAACCGCCACCAGAGCAAACACCATGGTGTATTTTTTCAGAATATCCATTGCTTTAAGATTCATTCTGCGCACCCCTTCCTGACTGTAAGATACAAGCCATAATATTTTCCTGGGTAGCTTCGGATGCTTTCATCTCACCGACGAACTCGCCTTCGTTCATGATGTAGATTCTATCACTCATTCCGATAACTTCAGGAAGCTCAGAGGAAATCATGACAACTGACTTTCCTGCTGCTACAAGATCATTGATAATACAATAAATCTCGTACTT
>JAGACI010000198.1 GCA_017614185.1 Lachnospiraceae bacterium
GGAATCATAAATAATGACGAGTGTGTCGGTTTTGTGGTAACGGATATTTTTTCCAATCATATAGAAAACGTGCTTGATAAATCCTATGATGAATCAAACGGAGTCGCAATCCTTGATTCATTTTATGAGGATGTGTACAGTACAAAGACCGGTAAAGAGGAAGCGCTTGCCGCACTGATAAGGCAAAGACGGTTTGACGGCGAAGCCTTGAAGCAGGATTCGGATGATCTTGAGTTTTTTGTTTCGGAAATCTCGGATACGGGGTTAACTTTGGTGTTTGGCAAGGAGCCTGTACTTACTGATGATATAACAAGGACTATGTGGGGTGTTACCACGGTTATCCTGTTATTTGCCGTAGTCCTTTGCTTCTTTGTGGCAAATATTATTACGGCTTACCTTACCGCCCCTATAGGAAAACTTAGTAAGGCAATGGATAAAGTCAGGGGAGGAGACCTTGACGTAACCATCCACACAAACAGGAAAGATGAACTTGGACAGCTCTCCGAAGACTTTGACAAGATGACCAGGGAACTGAAGGAATACATGGAACTTCAGGTCAAGCAGCAACAGGAGATTAACGATTCCAACATTGCGATGATGCAGGCTCAGCTTAATCCGCACTTCCTTTATAATACACTTGATACGATGAAGTGGGTTGCAAAGGCGAACAATGTTCCGGATCTTGCGAAGATGTCTGCTGACCTGGCTCAGATACTAAGACTCAGTATCTCTGACAGGAAGTTTATTACTCTTGGCGAAGAGATGGAGATGGTTGAAAAGTACGTCGAGATTCAGCAGATTCGCTTCGGCGGAAACTTCACCTTTGATGCGGAACTTCCTATGGAACTCGAAGACAGCGTTATTCCTAAACTGATTGTTCAGCCAATTGTCGAGAATGCACTGATTCATGGCCTTAAGGAACAGGAGAGAGGACACATCTTTGTAAACGCCTTCGAGGAGGAAGGTCATCTTAAGATAGAAGTAACCGACAACGGCTGCGGAATCGATGATGAAATAATAGAGAAACTTAATTCTCATGACAGAGAACAGCTAAGAGGCCACATTGGCTTTTATAATGTAGATACAATCCTTCGTCTCTACTACGGCGAAGCATTCGGCTTAAAGGCAATGAAGCCTTCTGAAGGCGGAACGAAGGTACTTATAACACTGCCACTTAATAAGGAGAGAAAGTAATGATAAAGGTTCTCGTGGTGGACGATGAAACTTTGGTAAGACAGGGAATAGTTATGGAGACTGACTGGTCGTCTCTTGACTGTACGGTTATAGCCGAGGCGTCAAACGGGCTCGAGGGACTCGACGCAATCAAAAAGTATTCACCGGATTTAATCATATGTGATATCAGAATGCCCAAGATGGATGGCCTTGAGATGTTGCAGAAAATGAGAGCGGAAGGAAACACAACTCCTGTGATTTTCCTTACGGCATACTCGGATTTTTCGTATGCACAACAAGCCATAAAGCTTTCTGCAACAGATTATCTTTTAAAACCTTTTGAGGATGGTGACCTTGAAAAAGCTATCACAAGAGTCACAACAAGAATCTCAAGAGACAGGCGAAATCAGAGGGCTATGCACGAGGCGGATGTGCTTTCTGACGAACTTATTGAGAAAAAGGGTGATAAGAGCAAATATGTTGCCGAGGCTCTAAGCTATATAGCAGAGCATTACGGAGACGAGGATCTTGGAATCAAGACTGTAGCCGAGAGCATCGGAATAAGCGAGGGACATCTTTCACATGTGTTCAAAGCCGAGACCGATTACACCGTAAATGCCTTTATTACAAGATACAGAATAAAGGCGGCAATGAAGCTCCTTTCCGATGTAAGATACAAGGTTTATGAGGTGGCCGAGAAGGTAGGCTATAAGGATATAACATATTTTTCATCGGTATTTAAAAAGATAACGGGTTTAAACCCTTCAGATTTTCAAAACAGGATCCACAGCTCTTAGTAAGAGTTGTGGATTTTGTATATTTTCTGTTAATCATCGCAGGATTCTCTATGCACTTTCGCAGAATTTCACAAACAATAACAGTTTTGTCCCATTTTTTGTTGTCAATATCACGAATATAATTTAGTTATAGTCCGATGGGGTTCGGACAAAACGAATAGGAGGACAAACAATGAAAAAGAAAGTATTATCAGTTTTACTTGCAGGCTGTATGCTTATGGGACTCGTTGCATGTGGTTCCGAAGCACCCGCAGCTTCAACAAGCAACACAGACACACCCGCAGCTACTGAGGCAGCTTCAGAAGACACATCAGCTCCCGTTGAGGAAGCAGTAGTTCCCGAGAACCTCACAGCTACACAGCAGATCATTAAGGAAGCTGAAGGCATGTCCATGGAAGAACTTGCCAAGAAGGCAATCGAAGAGTCTAACGGCGCTACATTCTACGGCGTAGGTAACTCTTCACGTGGTAAGTCAGCACTTCCTCTTTTCATCGAGTACTTACAGACAATCGACCCTTCATACACAATGGAGTTCGAGTGGCAGCAGCCCAAGAACAACAAGATCTTCGAGCAGCTTACAGCTGATTCACTTAAGGGCGAGGGTACATTTGCTATGACCCTTATCCAGGATGGTAACCAGATTGAGTCCAAGATGGTTCAGACCGGAATCCTTGATACATTCATTCCCAAGGAGTGGGCTGAGGCAAACGGAACTACAGCAGACGCTTACGAAGGATACCTTCCTCTTCAGACACTTAACAAAGTATTTGAGTACAACTGCACAGGTTCTAAGGAATACACAAACTGCTGGGATTTCGTTGATGAAGATGTTCATGCATTATACATGGATATCGATTCCGAGATCGTTGGTAAGAACTTCCTTTACATGTTAACAGAAGATAAGTACGCTACATGGCTTAAAGAAGCATTCGATGCTCTTCCTGCAGA
>JAGACI010000199.1 GCA_017614185.1 Lachnospiraceae bacterium
AAAAGGAATCATTATCAAAAGTTTCTTTTCAAGGATGACGTCCGTAGTATAATCAGAAAGCTTGATTACCTTTGTCACATAATCCATTGATCTGTCGTCCTGACAAATCTTTATTATAAGTGAATCAGGTGTATTCCTTGTACTTCTTAAATATAACACACATGACATTGGAAGTTCTACTGTTTCATAATCGTTATGCTTTCTTGCTTCCGTGATACCTGAAAGAAAATCATACTCTACCATTCGAATTGCCATTGTTCCATCCAGGTTACTCTGACATTCTATATGGTACCTCTCACCACCGATTTTGAAAATCGAGTCAGTTATCACAACGCCATCCTCTTTGTAGAATTCGTTATGGAGCTGTTCCAGTTCGGCTTCGCCAGAATAATTGGTCCCAAAGACCTCATTAATTAAAGACACAAAAATCCTTGGTGTCTTTTGTGCCAACGTCCTAAAGACGTCATCGTATACATTGGTTCTCATAATAATCCTTTCCGAGGGCAGACCTAATGCCCCCAATACAATATATTTTTCTTTTAAGCAGGGATTTCATCAGGATCCTCGAACAGGTATCCGTTGATGTGGCAGAAGCCACAGGAAATGTACTTGCGATTAGATTATCACAAGTAAGGTATTAATACTATTAAAAAACTATAAACTTTTCTAAAAAAATTATAAACATGTCAGGTAGACAATTCACTCAAGAATAAGATGTTTGTTTCAAATCTGGAAAAATCTGTTGACATACATAAATACATAGTGTAATGTTTATCACAAGATAGAGGTTGCGTGATTCATCAGTACCTCTGCGGATGCGGCAGACGCAAGTGAAGCAGAGCGAAAGGGATGAACGCCGAAAGATAGGTTTCTGCAGACCGATTCTTGGGCATTGAGTGAATAATTCAATGACTGTCATCTAATAAGTAGATGGGGCGCTATCATTTGTGGAAGATTATTCCTATGTGTGCGCCTGCTTTATGAAGCAGGTTTTTTTGTACTCAAAAATGAAGTAGCTAAGCCCTTATTTCAAAATAAGGAGGACATGAAATGTCAGTATTTAAAGGAGCGGCGGTTGCAATCGTAACCCCCATGAATCAGGATGGAAGCGTTAATTATGATGAACTCGCTAAATTAATCGAGTTCCAGATTGCGAATTCCACAGACGCAATTGTAATTTGCGGAACAACAGGTGAGGCTTCAACACTTTCACACGAGGAGCACTTGGATGTAATCAAGTACTGTGTTGAGAAAGTTAACAAGAGAGTGCCGGTTATCGCCGGAACAGGTTCCAACAGCACAGAGACAGCAATCTACCTTTCAACAGAGGCAGAGAAGTACGGAGCAGATGCTCTTTTGCTTGTTTCACCTTACTATAATAAGGCAACTCAGGGCGGCTTGTATCAGCACTTCAAACAGACTGCAGATGCAGTTAAAATCCCTTGTATCCTTTATAACGTACCCGGAAGAACAGGATGCAACATTCTTCCCGCTACAATCGTTAAACTTTGTACAGAGGTTTCAAACATTGTCGGCGTTAAGGAAGCAAGCGGAAACATCAGCCAGATTGCCAAACTTGCTGCACTTGCTGACGGCAAAGTTGAGATTTACTCAGGTAACGACGATCAGATTATTCCCATTCTTTCACTTGGCGGTCTTGGAGTAATCTCGGTTCTTTCAAATGTTGCTCCCAAGCAGACACATGACATCTGCCAGGCATTCTTTGACGGAGACACCGCAAAGGCAGCAAAGCTTCAGTGCCAGGCAATCGAGCTTGTCGATGCACTTTTCTGCGAGGTTAACCCTATCCCTGTTAAGAAGGCGGTTTCACTTCTTGGCTACAATGCAGGACCTTTGAGACTTCCTCTTACAGAAATGGAGCCTGAGCACGTTGAAGTATTGAAGAAGGCTATGAAAAACTACGGACTTATCTAATAAATAAGAGGGGTTTTTAATAATGGTTAAGATGATAATGAACGGCTGTAACGGCAAGATGGGACAGACCATCACAAATCTTGTTGCCGAAGATGCCGAGATAGAGATTGTTGCGGGAATAGATGCCTTCAATCAGGCAGGTAATTCCTATCCCGTGTACGCATCACTTAGTGAGTGTAAAGAAGCGGCAGATGTTCTTGTCGATTTCTCATCTCCGAAAGCTTTGGATGATGTACTTGATTATTGCACAGGCAAAAATGTACCTTGCGTGCTTTGCACCACCGGACTTACAGAAGAGCAGATTGCTAAGGTAAACGAGGCAAGCAAGAAGGTGGCAATCCTTAGATCTGCGAACATGTCTCTCGGAATCAACATGCTTTTAAAGCTTTTGAAGGAAGCGACAAGCATTCTGGCTCCTGCGGGATTTGATATCGAGATTGTGGAGAAACATCATAATCTTAAGAAGGATGCGCCGAGCGGAACGGCTCTTGCTCTTGCAGATTCCATAAACGAGGAACTTAACAAAGAGTATGAGTACGTATACGACAGGTCTACACGAAATGAGAAGAGACCTGTAAAGGAAATCGGAATAAGTGCCGTTAGGGGTGGCACAATACCCGGTGACCATGATATAATTTTTGCGGGAAATGATGAAGTAATTACATTTTCACACAGAGCCTACTCAAAGGGAGTATTTGCCAAAGGTGCAATTGAGGCGGCTAAATATCTTAAAGATAAGGGTCAGGGCCTTTACACAATGTCAGATGTAATCGGCTGATGGAGGGAAGTAATGCAGTTTAGACCATGTATCGATATACATGACGGTCATGTAAAACAAATCGTCGGAAGTACTCTTAGCGATGAAGGAGCAGTTCGGGAAAACTTTGTTTCCGAGAATGGCGCAGAGTACTATGCCGGCTTATACAAGGAACTCGGACTTAAGGGCGGACACATCATTATTCTTAATAAGGTGGGTACGCCTGAGTACGAGGCGTCTAAAGAAGAAGCCGTTAAAGCGTTAAAAGCCTATCCCGGAGGATTCCAGATAGGCGGAGGCATTGATGCCGAAAATGCTGCGGCTTTTATTAATGCAGGCGCAAGCCATGTTATCGTGACTTCTTATGTTTTTAAGGACGGCCTTATTAACTATGAGAACCTTAAGAAGCTTGTCTGTGCTGTAGGCAGAGAGAAGATTGTTCTTGATTTAAGCTGCAAGAGAACGGAACTTGGTTATGTGATTGCAACGGACAGATGGCAGAAGATGACTCATATTGCCATTACCGAGGCTCTCTTAGAGGAACTCGGAGCATATTGCGATGAGTTTCTCATTCATGCCGTTGACGTTGAGGGCAAAGCGGAAGGAATCGAAAAAGATCTGACCGAAGCACTCGCTGCCTGGGATACCTTGCCGGTAACTTATGCCGGAGGAGTGCACTCATATGAAGATATTACGTTGCTTAAAGAGTTGGGGGATAGCAAACTCAATGTGACGGTCGGAAGTGCACTTGATATTTTTGGCGGTGAGCTTAAAATGGAAGAGATAATAAAACTTCTTTAGGAAGGTTTGTTATACATTTTTTAAAAGGGGAATTACAAATGAAAAAACTTGCTATTCTTGCGGGTGCGGGATTACTTGCACTCGCGCTTTTTGGCTGTTCTTCAAAAGAGACGGCCACCGGTAACATCACTGTCGGAAAGGATGCGGCAACTATTAAGGAAGCCGTTGACATGGCCAAAGAAGGTGATGTTATTTTTGTGCCTGCAGGCGTTTACGATGAGATGGTTTCTGTTGAAAAAGACGGAATCACTTTAAGAGGTGAGGAAGGAACTGTTTTTGACGGAAGCAAATTTGAACCCACATGGGAAAACAGCGTTGCGGTATATGTAAAGGGAAACAACATTACCGTAGAAAACCTTGAAATCAAAGATTTCATTATTGACGGACCCTCAGACATCTGCCCTATCGGTATTCGCGTGGGTCAGGGTTCAAGCAAAGTGACAATCAGAAACTGCAAGGTCCATGACCATGGCTTCAAGTACGATTACGATTCGGGAAGCGACAACTACAACGCCCACGGAATCTATGTAAGCGGTGCGGTTGACAACCCGACCAAAGATATCCTTGTCGAAGGCTGTGAGTTATATAACCTTCATCTTGGAAGCAGCGAATCCCTTGTTTTTAACGGAAATGTTGACGGATTCGAGGCGAGAGACAATTATATTCATGATACTGACAACATCGGTATCGATGCAATCGGTTACGAGCAGGATGAGGAGAATGAGAACGACAGCGCAAGAAACGGCAAGATTCACGGAAACTTTGTGACAGGCGTTTGCTCCGATCCAAGCGTTAATCCTACATACGATTCAATGTGTGCCGACGGAATCTATGTCGATGGCGGAAGAGACATCGAGATTTACGATAACTTTGTTACAAACTGCGATATAGGAATCGAGGTTGCAAGCGAGCACTACGGCAAGGTTACAAGCGGTGTTAAGGTTTATAACAACACACTTGCGTATAACAACCACTGGGCCGGTATCTGCTTTGGCGGATGTGACCCCGATGAAAACGGAAGAGCGGAGGGCTGCACCTTCACAAACAATACCGTTTACAACACAGATTACTACTGCTTCGTAGTTCAGTATGCATGCAGTGACACGAACGTACTTGAGAAAAACATCTTTATCACTGAAAAAGACGGAATCGCATACGGCGAGGAACTTGATGAGTACAGTAAGGGAAATGTGGTTAAAGGAAACCTTGCATGCGAAGACTTAAGCGATTTTGAACTTGAAGACAATAAAGTCATTACCGTAAAGAGTGTTACGGTGGATGAGAAAGAAAGAAGCATCACTGTCGAGACCGATGACGATATAGAAGGAATTGGCTCAGATAAAACTAAAAAGAAGTAACGCGCGAAAAAAGGGATTGGCGATTGCCAATCCCTTAATTTCTAATCTTCCGACCAATATTACATCTTTATAACAAATCAAACAATTGCTTATTTATATTTATATCAAAAAATGAATTAGGTTATCAGATTAAAATGTGCTTTAAGATTAATCTTAGAGCTTTGTTACGTTAACAGCCTGAGGTCCCTTCTCACCGTTAACAACGTCGTACTCAACTGCCTGGCCCTCTTCAAGAGACTTGAAGCCTTCCATGTTAAGACCTGAGTAGTGTACGAATACGTCGTTACCAGCCTCATCAGAGATGAAACCGTAACCTTTTTGGTTGTTAAACCATTTTACTGTACCTTTGTTCATTATAGAATACCTCCAAAAAAATAAAAAAAATATAGCTGTTGCACTATTACAACAACCTTATTCTATCATCTGGTTTTCAAAAAGTAAAGAAAATTCAGACAAAAAGGTTGATTTTTTTGTACACTTATGCTAAAGTTTCGCTTGACTGACAAGACAGTGGACTTTACAAGTGTAAAAACACTTGGCAGGCAAATCATTGGAGGAGAGCATGAAAAAATTAACTAAGTTTTTGAATGAGATTTTTATTGATGGTTTAAGCGGAATGGCACTCGGCCTTTTCTCAACCCTTATTATAGGAACCATCATTGCACAGATCGGAACTCTTATCGGAGGGCAGGCAGGCTTTTATATCGGCGCTGTCGCAAAGGTTGCGAAGACTCTTACAGGTGCGGGAATCGCCGTAGGTGTTGCGAGCAAGTTTAAAGAAGGCCCTTTGGTTACAGTATCCGCTGCAGTTACAGGTATGATTGGCGCCTTCCCCGGCGTTACCGAAATGGAAGGCTTTACACTCGGCGCACCAGGTGAACCTCTCGGCGCATTTATCGCAGCCATAGTTGCAATCAAGCTTGGACACCTTGTTGCAGGTAAGACCAAGGTTGATATTCTTATTACACCCCTTGTATGTATTGGAACAGGTTCCGCAGCAGGCTTTATTATGGGACCTCCCATTTCAAGATTCATGGCATTCCTTGGAAACCTTGTAAACATAAACGTAGAGGCTCATCCTATCGTTGGCGGAATCCTTGTGGCTGTTTTAATGGGCATGATTCTTACACTCCCCATAAGTTCCGCTGCAATCGGAATTTCAATGGGTATTACGGGACTTGCCGCAGGTTCGGCTACAATCGGATGCTGCTGTAACATGGTTGGCTTTGCCGTAGCAAGCTTCAGAGAGAACGGATTCGGAGGACTTGTGGCGCAGGGCGTAGGTACCAGCATGCTTCAGGTTCCAAACATCGTAAAGAAGCCGATTATCTGGCTTCCCGCAATTATCTCAAGTGCTGTTCTTGGCCCCATAGCGAGTGCTGTGCTTAAGATGACAAGCACCCCTGTAGGCTCAGGTATGGGCTCTGCCGGATTTGTAGGACAGATTGCGGCATATGGCTCAATGGTTGAAGGGGGAATGGCTCCCGGACTTGCTATTGCACTGATCGTTATCATGCATTTTGTGCTTCCCGGAGTTGTGGCATTTCTTATTTCGGAAGCTATGAGAAAAATGGGGCTCATTAAGCAGGGTGATATGAGCTTGGATGTGTAGTCTTTCTCGTCAAATGTTACAAAAATGTTAAAAAAACTGTACTAAAACGGTCACCTGTGGTAAAATGATTAAAGTTTGCCGGAGGTGACTTTTTTGGACGATTTTTTCAGCAAAAAGCATAAGCAAAAGAAAACCCGCTACATTGTATTTACTACCAATGAAGCCGATGGCGAGGTTAAACAGATTAAACTGAATAACGGAGTATACAGATTCCTGGTAATCATCTTTTGCGTGATTCTCGGCGCAATGATAGGTTTCGGAATCTATGAAGGAAGAATATACGATTTCTTTGCAAAACAAAGCATTGAGCACGCCAAACAGATCGAGGAGTTATCGCTCGACAAGGCGCAGCTTGAGATGGAGAACGAATCATTAAACGAGAAGATTACTCTTCTAAGCGAAACGCTAAATTCCAAGGTCGAAGCCGAAAACGCTTTAAACAGTGAGATGGAGCAGATGCATGTTCCTACGGAGTTCCCTCTTACAGGATCTGCACAGGCCAAAGAGACAGATACCATAAGCGCTATAGCAGATATGCTCTTTGAGGCAACGGGAGCGGTAATTCAGCATCCCGGACAGGTACAGGCAACCGGAGATCCGATTGTGGTATTTAAGACGGAGGAAGGCTCCACAGTTGTCGCAGCAGGATCAGGAACAGTTATCCTTGTAGATGAGGATGTAAACTACGGAAATCAGGTAGTTATCGACCACGGTAACGGATACATCACCTACTATCTTAACGAAGGAACACCCAAGGTTAAGGAAGGCGATGAAGTTACACAGGGCGATTTGATATATGTTATAGGATCAGACAACACTACATTGGGGTATCAGATTAAAAAGGACGATGCTTACATTAATCCTATGGATTTGATATCTATTAGCGGTTAATAAGGGTATTTAGGAGGAAAAAGAGGATGAGAAAGAAGTATAAGTTCGACGGTAAAGTCAGCACTATCATTTGCAAGGGCGCAATCTTAGGCGGAGATTTCAATGCTCCCGATTCCGCACGTATCGATGGTGAGGTTAAGGGTAATGTTAAGGTTAAGGGATTGCTTATCCTTGGAGAAAAGTCAGTTGTCAACGGCGACGTTGAGGCTGAAGCAGCTATGGTAGCCGGAAATGTTACCGGTAACATCACGGCAAAGGGCAAGATTCAGCTTATGGAGACTGCAAAAGTTAACGGTGACATCAAGACTGAAGTTCTTGTAGTTGATGAGCATGCTGTTTTTAACGGAAACTGCGAGATGACCGGAAAGGGCAAGACTGAAGAGAAAAAGGAAGAGCCCAAAGAGGAATCTAAGGAAGAATCCAAAGAAGAGAAGAAAGAAGATTAATAAACAAAAATTTAGCGGGTCGTTTGACCCGCTTATTTTTTACTTCTTATTAAGTCTTTCGAATGTCATGTCGTAACCGTCATTACCATAGTTTAATGATCTGTTTACACGACTGATAGTTGCTGTTGATGCTCCGGTCTTCTCGGCAATTTCGAGATAGGTTCTGTGCTCTCTGAGCATTGAAGCCACCTCATAGCGCTGTGAGAGTGAAAGAAGTTCGTTCACTGTACACAAATCTTCGAAGAAACTGTAGCATTCATCTCTGTCCTTTAAAGTAAGAATTGCATCAAACAAAAAGTCAACAGCTTCTGTCTTAATCTTATTATTCATAACAATACCTCACAAATATTCCGTGCCTCTAAGAATACTTCTACCATACAGCTACATTTTAACATACTAAAGTTTTAAAGTAAAGAATTAATTTGTTGAAAATACGATACAACTTGCCTTGCAACGTAGTTTCAAATACTGTATGATAAAAAAATGAGAGGACAAAACAGGGAGGGAACACCATGACACTTGATATGGATGATTTAATAAACAGTATAGTTGAAAGCGTGGAGCGAATAGACTGCATTAAGCTTGATGATATCCCGAACATTGAGCTTTACATGGATCAGGTCACAACGCTTATTGACAGCAAGCTTCGAAGCACCACCAGAAATCCCGGTGATGACAAGATCCTCACAAAGACCATGATTAACAACTATACGAAGAACGACTTACTTCCTCCGCCCGTCAAGAAGAAGTATACGAAGGAGCATGTGCTTTTACTTATATTCACTTATTACTTTAAGAGCATGCTTTCTATAAACGATATCCAGGCTATGCTTAAGCCCATTATCGACAGATACTATGACGGCAACGGCGCCCTCACTCTTGAGGAAATCTACGGTGAGATTTTTTCTATGGAGAGGGAACAGGTCAAGATTCTTCAGGACGATGTGGTTGAACGCTTCAACAGAGCCAAGCTTACGTTCGTCGACAGGGAGGAAGAGGATAAGGAAGTACTTCAGAGATTCTCATTCCTTTGCATGCTCTGCTTTGATATTTTCACCAAAAAGCTTATGATGGAAAAGATAGTGGACGGCATGATGGCAGATTTGGAAAAATCTGATGATAAAAAGGATAAGAAAGAGAAGAAATAATCATACCCACGGAGGATATAGTAATGGGGTTTATTAAAAAACAGCTTTTAAGTGTAATTGAATGGAATGAAGACAGGGACGACATACTTTTCTGGAAGTGGCCTCAGAGCGAGATAAAGAAAAACTCAAAGCTGGTCATCCGCCCCGGACAGGATGCAATCTTTATCCATAACGGAATGATAGAAGGCATTTTTAAAGATGAGGGAAATTTTGATATCGAGACGGAAATTATCCCTTTCCTTTCTACTTTGGAAGGATTCAAGTTTGGCTTTGACTCGGGATTTCGAGCTGAGGTTTTGTTTGTTAACACCAAGGAACATCTAATCAAATGGGGAACTGCAAATCCGGTAATTCTTAAGGCTGAAGGCCTTCCCTCAGGAATGCCTATAAGAGCGTTTGGCGTTTTAACCGTAAAGGTTTCGGATTATCCTGCTCTTATCGAGAAGTTTGCGGGAATTAAAGAAGAGTATAGCGTTTTGGACGTTAAAGAGAGAATTGTTTCCGAACTTAACCAGCTTATTATGGGCGCAATCTCAAAGGATGGTTATGATATTTTCAGCCTCCAGACAGATGCAAGGAAGATAGGCGAAGACATAAAAGAAGAGCTCAATGCGGATCTTAAGAAGATCGGAATCACATGTACCGACTTTATAGTCGAGTCATTCTCATATCCCGAAGAAGTTGCCAGGATGCAGGAGAAGGTGGCTGCTCAGTCTATGGTTAAAGATACCGGCAAATACGCTACTGTTGCCATGGCAAACAGCATGGGCAAAGGTGGCAATGACGGTGGCAACCTTGCATCAAATATGATGAATATGCAGATGGGTATGGCCATGGGTCAGCAGATGGTTAACCAGATGAAAAAGTCGGAAAAAACAGAAGAATAAGTAAGTAGTACTAATGGTCCCCACTTGAAGTGGGGACTTTTTTTGTTTATAATTAAGAAGGTTATTCTTACTACAGGAGCGTTGGGGATGAGCATGTCTTTAGGCTCTTCATGGGAGAGCGATTTTGATAATGCATTGAGAGATAACGGCGTCGGCCTTATGTTTTTTGATGAAGACTGCCGTCTTAGAAGAGCCTCCAATTCTGCTATTAACGCAGGATTTGTTAAGAGTACGGATTTGGGACTTAAAGCCGATGATATCGAGTTCCCGGAAGAGTATGCAAACTTTGCCAAAGACATTCATGACGCTTTAGAGAATAAGAAAGAATTATTCAGAGAAGTTCTACGCAAGAATAAGGCTTGGCTTTTCACGGCCAGACCTTATGTTCTAAATGATAATCAGGTCTGTGGTGTGACTACAATCTGTGTTGATATAACACGGACGAAGACACTCGAGACAAGAGCCCACTCACTTATGAAGAATATGTCCGTTGCCGCCGTAGAAGGACTCTACTCCGACGAAACGGGACTTGAACTTTTGAACGCCGTAGATACAATGAGCAGACTGCTTGGCTACGGTGTTGAAGAGTATACCCATATGGTTGAAAGCATTGAAAGGTATATGTACCTTCAGGAAGTTTTCTACCAGATGATTTACCTTGCCCAGGCAGTTATAAAGGGTGACAGAGCTCCTGTCAGCCAGCTTAGAATCCGCCGCAAAGACGGTAAAGTAATATGGCTTGAGGCAAGATGTGAACTGGTGGGCAATACACTTCATCGGACACTTGTACAGTTTATTTTCATAGATGTTACAAGAAGCTACTCCGAGCAGGAGAAGCTTCGTATGGAGAAGAAGAAACTTGCATACATCATCGAGATGACCTCAGATACGTTGTTTGAGTACAATGTAGCGAGGGACGTTATGGTGCTTGCAAAGCAGGAGAACAACGTAGAAGTTGAAACCGTAATAGACAACTACACAACCAAACTTACTCTCGGAGGCAACGTTCATGCCGATGACGAGGAGATAGTAAATGATTATGTCGACAAATTAAGAGGCGGCGCGAGAGAAATCAAGTCAACCTTCAGAAGGAAACTTGATGACGGTCAGTATCACTGGCTTCGAATTGAAGGCAGAACCATCTATTCCATAGAGGGCAAACCCGACATGGTTGTGGGTCGAATCATGAATGTCGATGAGGAGAAGCACAGAGAAGAGGAACTCACAAAGAGTGCTGAGAGAGACTCGCTCACAGGCCTTTATAATCATTTGGCATGCATAGATAAAATCAAGAAGCAGATGGCCCGAATTAAGGGCAATGAGGTCGGCTACCTTGTTGTAATCGACGTAGATAACTTTAAACGTATAAATGACGAAAATGGACACCTTTACGGCGATGCTACCCTTTGCTCTTTGTCAGATGCCATGAAGAGTAACTTCCCTACGGGCATAAAGGGCAGAATCGGCGGCGATGAGTTCATGATTTTTGTCAAGAATATTGAGCTCGATGATTTAAAGAAGAGACTTTCAAATGTCCTTAACGAGTTTAGCAAACTGGGTGATGAAAGCTCCGGAAGTGCCGAACTATCATGCAGTATGGGTGTTGCTGTCTGCAGAAAGGGCAATCATGATTATGAGCAGGCATTTGAGACTGCCGACAGAGCTCTTTATCTTATCAAGGAGACAGGTAAGAACTCTTATACAATATGTGAAATCGGCGATAACGTCCTTGAGGACGGCCACAGATATATAGCAGAGCAGGAAGAGGGCAGCGATGTCTATGACAAGGAAGATGCTCTCATTTCAAACGACGACGAACTTGTTATGTTCGCTGTCGAGCTTATGAACTCTGTAAGCAATTACAGGAAGGGCCTTGGTATCGTTGCGGACAGAGTCTGCAGTTACGTAGGCTTTGATGATATGGCGTTTATCACCTCGAGCGAGAACGCTTTTGCCACAGAGTTTGACTGGACGGGCGATAAGGCTCATCCGTATGCCAAGAAGCTTTACCCCAAGAATCAGCGCTCCAACTGGTCCGAGATTGAAGAAATGTTTGCGGATGGCAGAGAGTACGTTGTTATAAGGGGAAAGAAGCTAAAAGAGCTTGATTTTGGTGAGTACAAGTCAATGCTTGTCGCAAGGATTCAAACTTCGGGCGTTTCTGCACAGTACATCGCATATATGGACAAGAGTACTGACAGAACATGGGAGAGAGAAAGAGACGTTCTCATCAGACTTACCCATATGCTTGTAAGCAGAATCGTCAGAATGCTTGAAGATGAGCGTAACAGGGAGGAAATCGAGTATCGTATCAACTACGACGCCCTTACAGGACTTCCAAGCTATACCAAGTTCCTTGAAATGGCAGAGGAGTATATCCAAAACCATGTGCCAAGCGACGAGAAGGATTACTACCTTGCA
>JAGACI010000026.1 GCA_017614185.1 Lachnospiraceae bacterium
CAGATAAAAATAGATGGCAATGAGTGCAAACTTACAAAGAGTGAGTATGATATAGCGCTTCTCCTTGCAAGAAATGTCGGTCAGGTTTTTTCAAAAGAGCAAATCTATGAAAAAATCTATGGCTTTGACAAGGACGGAAATGATTCGGCCATTACAGAGCATGTAAAAAACTTACGAAGGAAGTTATCAAACTTTGGAGCAGACCCCGTTGAGACAGTTTGGGGAATAGGATACAGATGGAAAAAAGAAGAGTAAAAAAAGACGTAAGGCTTGGAACCTTGCTTGCAAGATACATAGTGACGGTGGTTCTTTTGCTTGGCATAACGGGATTTGCCTTCTACAGGGCCGTTATATATTTGTATTCGGATAACGGCGTATGGAGAAGTGCGAGCCGGACCGAAGATGAGACAAACGCCTGGCTTGAAAAGTGTAGTGAACTTGGCTTCATAGACACCGACAGCGTCCCTGAAAAGCTTGATATCATTACCGAAGACGGAAACGGAAACGAGACTTTCAGGCAGTGCGCAGGAGCATATGAAAAAGGACTTGAAGAATACAGAGACTGGGTCAAAGAAAACGGCGTCAACATCTACAGAGATGGGCAGGAGTTCTATGTTTCCTACATAGTAAACAAAAAAGACGGTTTCATCTTCATGCATTATACGGTTGCTGCCGAGAATGAGAACCTGCTTTTTGTTATCCTGCTATCGGTTCTTTCTTTGGAGTTAATTATTCCCACAGTTTTACTGATAAGAAGAATAAGAAAGAGTATCAAAAGCGTCAGCGAATACGCAAGAGAAATCACGGCAGAAAACCTTTCGATGGAGCCTGCCCGGAGTGGAATAAAAGAGATGAATGAGATTGTGGAGGCAGTCGATTTCATGAAGGAAAACCTTGTCAAATCCATGGAAGAGAAGTGGAGAGACGAGGAAAAAAAGAAAGAAGAGAAGGCGCAGATTGCACATGATCTTAAAACTCCCCTTACGATAATCAGGGGAAATGCCGACCTTCTTCTTGAAAGCTGCAAGTCTGAAGAGGACAGGGAAGCAATTGAAACCATAATAAAAAACTCCGAGCGAATCGCCCGGAGCGTATTGGATATTCTTGAATAATTACTTTGATTTCTTCCTTCTGTAAGGAACTCTTGCGGAAGGAACCACTTCGCTGGCAGGTGCGGTGTTTGCGACCTGATCGTCAAAGAAGATATGAGCGCCGAAAGCCTTAAGGATTTCGGCCTTATTTATGCCACCAAGGAAGAAGGCTTCGTCGATACGAACGTTCCATGCACGAAGGGTCCTTATGACTCTCTCATGAGCAGGAGCGCTTCTTGCCGTTACTATGGCGGTTCTTATGGGAGATTCCATAGGAGGAAACTCTCTTTGCAAATCCGAGATGGTGTGAAGGAAGTGAGCAAAGGGGCCTGCGGGAAGAGGATTGTTGGCGTTTACTTCTTCATTGTGCTCAAAGGCCTTGAGTCCGTATTCGTCGTAGATTTGCTGACTTTCCTCGTTAAATAAAACAGCGTCTCCGTCAAAAGCTATTCTGATCTGTCCGACGGGGGCGTCTGAGTCATATTCCTTATTCTTGTCGCAGCAGATAATTCCGGCTGCGATTCCGGAATCTATGGCACCCTGCACATCCTCTTCGTAAGCGGATAAGAAAAGATCTGTCTTAAACGCGTTAAGGTATGGCGCGAGTGACGCACCGCTTGCAAGGACAGCTCTTGAAATGTTAAGACCATAGTGCTTGATTGTATTAAATACTCTAAGCGATGTATCGGGAGAGTTGTGGGACATGATGATAACCTCGACTCTATCCTCCATACCGGGAAGCTCGTTAATCTTAAGCAAAGCCTCGATAAGTCCGAAACCCGGTCCCTTCTTTAGGATATCGTCCTCATGCTCCATCTGATATTTGCAGTAGGCGTCGACGCCCTCACGCTCAAATATCCCATTCTCTTCAGTAAGGTCAAAAAGTGCCCTTGAAGATACTCCGATAACCAGTTTTTTGTTCCAATCACACATAGCAAACTCCTCTCTCAGCGGAGTCTGCTACCCTCGTACCTGTCTCTTGTAAGAAGTGTGGTCCTTATGGCGTCAAACTGCTCGCTGATGTCTCCTTCGGGTACCGGGATATCACAGGCGATGGCCATTGTGGTAAGCATCTCCTTGTCTACACGGTCCCTCATTCCCACCATAATATTAAGTCTGTCCTCATAGCTGTCGGCATCAAGGAATGCTGCAAGCATGGGATCTAAGGTGGAGCCTTCATCGGGCTGAAGCTCAAATCTGTATTTCTGGGTTACCTCAGGATATTTCTCACTGTCTACCCTTGAAATAAACATATCAAGCGGTCTTGCATATGTTCCGCCGTCTCCGTCGAGAGCTCTGTAGATTACCAGACGCTCACCGGTCTCGGAATGAATCGCTGTGTCGACGATAACGTATCTTGTACCCTTGAAATGCTTATATACTTCCCCCGACTTAGGTATTTGTGCCATATAATTACCTGCCTTCTTGTATATAAATATATATCTATAATAAACCCAAAAGGCAGGTCTTGTCACGATTAAATCGTGTCCGAAACGGGAAATTTACACTCAAGAATTTCCCCCTTTTTCTTGGTGACACATGTGTCATCATCCTGTGTCACATCGGCTAAACTTACGAGTTTATCAATGATTTCAGCCTTTGATTCTTCACTAAGCTTGGCAAAACCTTTGTGATGAACTTCCAAAGTGTAGGTTCTCTTACCTGACTCGTTAATCACCTTGGTCAACATGACTCCTGCATTTTTGTAACCTAAGCTATTAAGGTAATCCTTAACTTCATCTCTGTATTTCTTCTCAAACTCTGTATAGCTTTCATCGGTCTGGGCCTGCTTCTTTGTAGCCTTGACGTTAAGTGTTCCGACGATACAGCTGATAGCGATAACAGCAAGTGTAAGTAATATAAGAATAGTCTTTTTCATAATATCCGCGCCTCCTTGATCTTGTTCCATGTCCTTTAGCTGACTTTATTTTCCCACATCGCCTGGGAAGAAATCTTCCCAGGGTTAATCCCGCTTTTCAAAACTTAAGAAAGTCCTAAGGATTACAGGAAAGCATGAGTGATATAATTAACTGTGAGGTGACATGTAATGAAGGTTAATACTAAGATTTTCTGCATCGTCGGCATAACACTTATCCTCGCAACGGCTGTTGCGGGCTGTGTTATCTTAAAGGGTAAGGGTAAGGAAATAGAAAATTATAACCCCGAACAGACGACTGAAGAAGTCAATGAAGAGATAAAAGAACCTGACAAGGCTGATGACAAAATAGAGGAAAAAGAGCCGGAAAGCGCGCCTACGGATGAGCCCACAGCCATTCCGACTGAGGTGTCAGCTCCCGAGACAGAAGGAGTAGCCGAGAAGGTTTACCTTACAAAGACAGAAGAGGGCATTGCTGCTTATCAGAGTCTCCTTGGTCAGTCCCAGAAGGAGTCAATCCAGTATAAGGCTCAGCAAATAGATGAACTTCTTGCAAAGCTTAAGGGAACAGAGAACAATTACGTTCCCGAGATTGACGGATACTGTGATACAAGCATTGAGGATATTAACGGAAGAAGCGTGTATGTCCTTACCGACAAGAACGGATACGACAGAATAATCATCTATATTCACGGCGGAAG
>JAGACI010000200.1 GCA_017614185.1 Lachnospiraceae bacterium
ATCACCAACATCCCCATGCTTAATGCCGATATCGTAACAGGTATCTCTCTCATGCTTTTGTTTATCACTCTCGGATTCAAGTTTGGATTTATGACTATCCTGCTTGCCCATATAACGTTTAACATTCCTTACGTTATACTTTCGGTTCTTCCGAGATTTAAAGCCCTAAATCCAAGCACCTATGAGGCAGCATTGGACCTTGGAGCATCGCCTTTTAAGGCTTTTATGAAAGTTGTATTCCCGGATATACTTCCGGGCGTCCTCTCCGGCTTTTTGATGGCATTTACAATGTCACTTGATGATTTTATCATCACTCACTTTACAAAGGGTGCCGGAATCGACACACTCTCAACCAAGATTTATTCGGAGGTTAAAAAGGGCATCAAACCTGAAATGTATGCCCTCTCCTCAATTATATTTATTACTGTTTTAATATTGCTTTTCTTGGTTAATTACATGCCAAAAGAAAATAAAAAGGAGAAAAAATAATTATGAAAAAAGTTATCGCATTATTTTTGTGTGCATGCTTTTGCTTAGCGTGTCTTACCGGTTGTTCCGGTGCAAAAGAAGGGAGCAAAGAAGTATACGTATACAACTGGGGTGAGTACATTGATCCCGATGTCCTTGATATGTTTGAAGAAGAAACAGGCATCAAGGTAATCTACGATGAGTTTGAGACAAACGAAATCATGTATCCCAAGGTTGAGGCAGGCGCTTCAGTTTATGATGTTGTATGTCCTTCCGACTATATGATTAGTAAGATGCTTGAGAACGATCTTCTCCAGCCCATCAACTTTGACAACGTTCCCAATGCAAAGGCCAACATTGGTGCTCAGTACTATGACATGGCTAAGGAATACGACCCCACCAACGAGTACAGCGTACCTTACTGCTGGGGAACCGTAGGTATCCTTTACAATAAGACAATGGTTGACGAGCCCATTGATTCATGGTCAGTTCTTTGGGATGAGAAATATGCCGACAACATCCTTATGCAGGATTCAGTAAGAGATGCTTTCATGGTAGCTTTAAAGCTTAACGGTGCTTCAATGAACACACTTGATGATGCAGAGCTTGAGGCTGCAAAGGAGCTCTTAATCGAGCAAAAGCCCCTCGTACAGGCTTACGTTATCGACCAGGTAAGAGACAAAATGATCGGTGATGAAGCTGCTATCGGCGTTATCTACTCCGGAGAAGCAATATTTACTCAGAGAGAAAACGAAAACCTTGAGTACGTTATTCCCAAGGAAGGTACCAACGTTTGGATTGATTCATGGGTAATTCCCAAGAATGCCAAAAATGTTGAGAACGCCGAGAAGTTCATCGACTTCATGTGCAGAGCAGACATCGCATTGAAGAACTTTGAGTACATCACATACTCTACTCCCAACGATGCAGCCAAGGAGCTTATCGAGGATGAAGACATCCGTAACTCCAAGATTGCTTTCCCTGATCTTAGTCAGTACAATCACCTTGAGACTTACGTATACCTCGGTGAGGAAGGCGATGAGAAGTTAAACGAACTTTGGAAAGAAGTTAAATCCAAATAATTAAGCAAAATTTAAGCCTGTCGGTTAATTGCCGACAGGCTTTTGTTTATTTCTCGAACAATTTTAATAAGCGCATCTTACCTTTATCGTGGCCCTCATAAGGGTGCTCACGAAGGGAAAGATTAAAGATTCTGCTTCCGTACAATACGGTTGATGGATGTGTGAACTCCATGAATCCGTATTTGCCGTGGTACGCTCCCATTCCGGAGTGACCTGTTCCGTTAAAGGGAACTCCCTTAACCATAAGGTGGATGCAGACTTCGTTGTAGCATCCTCCGCCGTACTGGCTTGATTTAAACACTTTGTTGGCCCAGCGTTTATTCTTTGTAAAGAGATAAAGTGCAAGTCCGTGCTCTCTTTCTTCGATAAGCTTAATCATGTCATCAATCTTGTCATCTTCGAATTCAACTATCGGAAGCAAAGGACAAAAGAGTTCATGATTAACAATTTTCTCATCAGGTCTAACGGGATAAATCAAAGTCGGAGCATACTTTTGCTTCTCTTTGTTTCCAAAGCCACCATAGATGATTCTGTCTCTGTACTCTTCCGCTTCATTCGCGCATTTTTCATATGCACCGGCGGATACAAGTTTGGGATACTCGTCATTATTGACAGGATCAACACCGACGGTTCTCTCAAATGCCAGTTTAAGCTCCTTAATAAGCTCACCGGCAACCTCTTTGGCTACTGCTATCTGATTTATATTGATACAGATCTGGCCGGCATTACAAGCCTTAAAGAAGGCAATTTTGCGTGCCGTATCTTTTATGTCTGCGTCTTTTCTTACTACAGCCCAGTTTCCGTTTTCACCGCCAAGTTCGAGGGCTACGGGAGTAAGATTCTTCGCAGCCATCTCAAGCACATGGACGCCAACCTTCGTTGAGCCTGTGTAGAAAATCTTGTCAAAGCGCTCCTCAAGGCAGAAATCCGCAACGTCATGACCACCTCCAAGTACAGTTACGTACTTAGGGTCAAAGGTTTCGGCAACCATTTTTTCAAGAAGTGCCGTACAGTGTACAGTCTTGGAGCTTGCTTTAATAATAGCCGTATTTCCGCCTGCAATCGCAGGAATTAATACTCCCAAAGACAAAAGGAAAGGGAAGTTAAAAGGGCTTACAATCAATGTGTTTCCGTAAGGCATCTTGTAAACTTTAGTAATCATGCTTGGGAAACATGCAAATCCGCTAAAGTGTTTTTCGGGTCTTACCCACTTCTTAAGCCCTTTGATTGTCTCATTTATTTCAAGGATGATACTTCCGACATCGCAGAAATATGCTTCGACATAATGTCTTCCGAGGTCTTCATAGAGAGCCTGCTCCATCTCTTTTTCATGGCTCTCAACCATGGATTTAAGCTTTTTTAACTGTTTGATTCTAAAATCAATATCAAGAGTTTCACCGGTTTTAAAGTATTCTCTTTGCTTTGAAACAAGTTCTGAAACTCTTTCCTTTGTTATACTTTCCATTTGCCAATCTCCCATGCGTTTATTTCTCTTTCAGGTATTTCTTAATATACTTAAATGTTTCCTTCTCACCTTTTTCGGAAAGCATTGTAAGAAGCATTACAAGCACTTCTTCTGTGTCCTTATGTATAAACTCGTTGCCTATGCTTTTCTCAAATTTATAATACTCAAGTGCGGAAGAATCCGTATATTTATCCCCCAGATAAACCATACTTGCCGCAATTCGATCCATAATCATCTCGGCTATGTATTTCTTAGGCATGGGGGCAGGAATGATTCCAATCTTGCCGTCTTCCTTTTTGCCATAATCAAGCCAATACTCAAAATGATGTTTGTTGCGGCCTTTGTGATGAAGCCATGCCGATGAGTATCCTATATCCTCTCTCTCGGCATTATTGGGACTTCTTGTTCCCTGAAAATATTTAGCCCCCACTTTGAACTCAGTGGGGGAATATTTGGATAAATCATGTGTAAGACCCTGCCAGATGAGTCCCACCTTAAAGCAGTTTTTGCAGACAAGAACTTTGTGGTGGGTTATGGTCTTAAAATGCTGCCAGCCTTTAGACATTCTTACTTCTTCCTTTTGTTATTAACCTTTTTGACGCCTTTAGGGCATACTTCACTTTCAAGTACCGCGATGCTTCTCGGAGCCATGGATATACGTCCCTCGTCACCGACTGGTATTGCCTCTTCGCTCTTTAATGCGTCCTTTGTATCAATAATCTTCTTCCATGAAAGGCCTTCAGGAAGATTGGGAAGCGCAAAGTCATGCTTCTCCCAGTGCATATTTACGGCAAGATAGATAAATTTGTCTTCTTCGCCCGCATAAGCACCTGCAAATAATAAGCCTACATGGCGATTATAGTTATATAAATCGGGTTTCCATGCCTCTTCACCGTGATAGGAAAGATCCGGATAAGCGCATGAAATATAGTCCATTAATCTGTGAGCTTTCACGGGATGCAGAATTGCATGTGCTCTTCGGTATGCAAACATTGTTTTCACAAAGTCAAAAAGTGCCCTGTTTGATGAAAGATTATCCCAGTTAAGCCATGTAACGGAATTATCCTGACAATACGGGTTGTTGTTACCCTTTTGAGAATTGCCGAACTCATCGCCCATGAAAATAAGGGGTGTACCCTGTGTAAAAGCAAGAAGCGTCACAGCGTTCATGCTCTGTTTAAGTCTTAAATCATTGATGGCTTTCTTACGGCTGAC
>JAGACI010000027.1 GCA_017614185.1 Lachnospiraceae bacterium
ACAATAGAATTAATCCGAGAGGGGTGATTTTATGAACATATCGAAATTTACACAAAAGAGCATGGAAGCCGTCAACATGACGGAGAAGCTGGCATATGAATACGGAAACCAGGAGATTGAGCAGGAACACCTTTTATATGCTCTTCTTACCGTTGAAGACAGTCTGATCCTTAAACTTATTCAGAAGATGGAGATTAACACCGAGCACTTCCTTGATCATGCAAGAGAAATGCTTGAGAAGAGAGTCAAGGTTCAGGGCGGCGAACTTCGAATGGGGCAGGACCTTAACAGGGTACTTGTCGAAGCTGAGGACGAAGCGAAGAGAATGGGTGACTCATACGTAAGCGTTGAGCATCTTTTCCTTTGTATGATTAAGCATCCTTCTAAGACCATGAAGGAGTTCTTCAAGGAGTACGGAATAACAACTGAGAGATTCCTTGCTGCATTATCAACTGTGAGAGGTAACCAGACAGTTAACTCCGACAATCCTGAGGCAACTTATGACACGCTTGAGAAGTACGGCCGTGAACTTGTCGAGATGGCAAGAAATCAGAAACTCGATCCTGTAATCGGACGAGATTCCGAGATAAGGAACGTTATCAGAATCCTTTCAAGGAAAACCAAGAATAACCCTGTTCTTATCGGTGAACCCGGTGTCGGTAAAACAGCAGTAGTTGAAGGCCTTGCACAAAGAATCGTAAGGGGCGATGTGCCCGGAAACCTTAAGGATAAGAAGATATTCTCGCTTGATATGGGTGCGCTTGTCGCAGGTGCAAAGTACAGAGGTGAGTTCGAGGAGAGACTTAAAGCCGTTCTTGAAGATGTCAAGAACAGTGATGGACAGATTATTCTCTTTATCGATGAGCTTCATACTATTGTAGGTGCCGGCAAGACTGACGGAAGTCTTGATGCAGGCAACATGCTTAAGCCCATGCTTGCAAGAGGTGAGCTTCACTGTATCGGTGCGACAACGCTTGATGAGTATCGTAAGTACATCGAGAAGGATGCGGCGCTTGAGAGACGTTTCCAGCCTGTAATGGTTGATGAACCTACCGTCGAAGATACTATTTCTATTTTGAGAGGTATTAAGGACAGATATGAGGTTTACCATGGCGTTAAGATTATGGATAACGCATTGGTAAGCGCAGCAACACTTTCAAACAGATACATTTCTGACAGATTCCTTCCCGATAAGGCAATTGACCTTGTCGATGAAGCATGTGCACTCATTAAGACGGAGCTTGATTCAATGCCTACAGAGCTTGATGAGATGCAAAGAAGGATCATGCAGCTTGAAATCGAGGAGACTGCCCTTAAGAAGGAAACTGACCACTTAAGCGCAGAAAGACTTGAGACATTAAGAAAAGAGCTTGCAGAGTTAAAGGAAGAGTTCTCCGGTAAGAAAGCACAGTGGGACAATGAGAAGGAGAGCGTTAATAAGATTTCCAAGATTCGTGAGGAAATCGACGACGTTAACAGTCAGATTCAGATAGCCCAGAGAAACGGTGATTATGAGAAGGCTGCAGAGCTTAGCTACGGCGAACTTCCTAATCTGAAGAAACAGCTTGAGAAACTTGAAGATGAGAATGACAGGAAAGAGACAAGTCTTGTTCACGAGTGCGTTTCCGAAGATGAGATTACAAGAATAATCTCACGTTGGACAGGCATTCCTGTGGCAAAGCTTACCGAGAGCGAGAGGAATAAGACACTTAATCTTGATAAGATTCTTCATGAAAGAGTTATAGGTCAGGATGAGGCAGTAAGCAAGGTTACAGAAGCCATCATCAGGTCAAAGGCAGGAATCAAGGATCCCGGTAAGCCTATCGGTTCATTTATGTTCCTTGGACCTACAGGTGTAGGTAAGACAGAACTTGCCAAAACCCTGGCACAGGCTTTGTTTGATGACGAGAACAATATAGTCAGAATCGATATGAGTGAGTATATGGAGAAGTTCTCAGTATCGAGACTTATCGGAGCGCCTCCCGGATATGTCGGATATGACGAGGGTGGTCAGCTCACCGAGGCTGTAAGACGTAAACCTTATTCGGTTGTGCTCTTTGATGAGATGGAGAAGGCACATCCCGATGTGTTTAATGTTCTTTTGCAGGTTCTTGATGACGGAAGAATCACCGACTCACAGGGAAGATGCGTCGACTTTAAGAACACGATTCTTATTATGACAAGTAATATCGGTGCACCGTATCTTCTTGACGGAATCGACGAGAACGGAAATATCTCAGAGGATGCGGCAAAGGCAGTTGAAAATGAATTGAGAGGCCATTTCAGACCTGAATTCCTTAACAGACTTGATGAGATTATCATGTTCAAGCCGTTGAGCCAGAGCAATATTGGTGGTATTATTAACTTGGTTGTCGGAGACATCAACAAGAGACTTGAGGATAAGGAACTTAGCATTTCCCTTACTGACAAAGCCAAGGATTATATCGTATCGGAGGCATATGATCCGATTTACGGCGCAAGACCTCTTAAGAGATATATTCAGAAGTATGTTGAGACTGCGGCTGCCAAACTAATACTCGAAGACAAGGTCCACACCGGCGATGTCATCTTAATTGATGAAGAAGGCGGTGAGTTGACCGCAAGGAGAGGTTAAATGCTTCCTTTGGATCCTGTAATGAGATTAAGTGTCGTGAACCTTAAACTCAGAGATTTTTACAAGAGCCTTGATGATTTGTGCGAGGACATGGATGCTGACAAAGAGGAGCTTATCGCAAGCCTCGATGCCATTGACTATCACTATGACCCAGACACAAACCAATTTGTCTAAGGATAATACAGGAAATGAATTGAGAAAGGGTATTCCCTTCGTCTATGACGGAGGGTTGCCCTTTTTTGCGTGTGTATGTGATTATCTTAAAAAGAACGGTTATTCTTATTCGATTTGCGGTGGCAATTACGGAGCCAAATGCGGAAGATGCAAGGTTCGCTTTTTAAACAATGCTCCGCTTCCCGATGCAATTGAGAGAAAACTTTTAAGCCTTGATGAAATAAGAGGAAACGTTCGTCTTGCATGCAGAAGCAATCCCAAGGCCAAAGCAGAGGCGGAAATTCTCTTTGGCGAAAAAAGCGAGATCCTTACAAGCATGAAGGAAGCAGATCCTTTAGCTATGCCTGAAAGGGACGTCATAGGAATCGACCTTGGAACATCAACAATCGCTTTTTCATACTGGAACAGCACAGAAAAGAAGATTACAAAGACTTATAAGGATCTTAATCCTCAGATTAAATACGGCGCAGATGTTATCTCAAGAATCGATGCTGCAGCAAAGTTCGGTAAAGATTATATTTCAAAAGAGATTCTTGACTTCCTATATGATGGGGTTAAGAAGGTTTGTAATCAAAATCCCGGCTCATTACCCATATATGTTGCGGGAAATACCGTGATGCTTCATCTCCTTGCCGGTGAGGATGCCACAGGCCTTGGCGGATACCCGTTTTCGCCTGTATTTATCGAAGAAAAGAAACTTATTCATAAAGATATAACCTTTATCCTCCTGCCAGGCATTTCGGCCTTTGTGGGCGCTGATATAACCGCCGGACTTATAAGTGAAGGAATGCTCCCGATAACAAAGGCGGGAAGAGGAAAACTTTATATCGACCTTGGAACAAATGCAGAGATAGCCCTTAGCGACGGCGAGAAGATTTATTGTACCGCTACAGCCGCAGGAAGTGCTTTTTCAAGCACGGAAGGACTGGGTAGCGATAGTATCAGTAAACTAGCCGGACTTTTAAGGGACGGAAGCGTTGATGAGACAGGCTTACTTAAAAGAGACAAAGGTGTTCTCTCCCAGAAGACCATAAGGGATTTGCAGCTTGCCAAGGCTGCGGTTTACTGTGGTGTAAACATCCTTCTTAAGAAAGCCGGCTTGGAATATAAAGATATAGTCAGTGTCACAATTGCCGGAGGCTTTGGATATTATCTTGATAAAGAGGATGCGGCTGTCACAGGTCTTATTGCAAAGGAACTTACCGGAAGGATTAATTCATGCGGAAATGCTTCTTTGTTGGGAAGCCTTATGTATGATAGAATTAAAGATGCATTGAATTTGAATGAAGGTTTCGAGGCCATTGATCTGGCGATGGAACCCGGTTTTGAAGATGAGTTTATAGGACAGGTAAACTTTAATGGACTTGTTTGAATACAGCAGAAGCCTTAATCAGAAAAATGAAACGCCTTTGGCGGCAAGGCTTCGCCCCACAACTATAGATGAAGTAGTAGGACAGCAGCATATCCTTGGAAAGGATAAGCTCCTTTATCGTGCCATAAAGGCCGATAAGCTAAGTTCCATAATCCTTTACGGACCTCCCGGAACAGGCAAAACTACAATAGCAAAGGTTATTGCCAATACCACGAAGTCCGAGTTTACCCAGATAAACGCCACAATCGCCGGCAAGAAGGACATGGAAGAGGTTGTTTCAAAGGCCAAAGAACTTCAGGGAATGTACGGTAAGAAGACTATTCTTTTTATCGATGAGATTCACCGTTTCAATAAAGGGCAACAGGATTACCTTCTTCCCTTCGTAGAGGACGGAACCATCACCTTAATAGGTGCAACTACAGAGAACCCTTACTTTGAAGTAAACGGAGCTTTGCTTTCAAGATCAATAATATTTGAACTTAAGCCGCTTGAAAAAGAGGATATCAAAACCCTTATCAAAAGAGCGGTGTATGATGAAGACAAAGGTCTTGGAGCCATGAAAGCAGATATCTCCGACGATGCATTGGAGTTTCTTGCAGACCTTTCAGGCGGAGATGCAAGACATGCTCTTAATGCCATCGAAATCGGCATGACTACAACAGATCGTTCAGAAGACGGCCTTATCCACATCACCCTCGAAGTTGCCCAGGAGTGTATCCAGAGAAAGAGAGTAAGGTACGATAAGGACGGCGATAACCATTACGATACAATCTCTGCATTTATTAAGAGCATGAGAGGATCCGATCCCGATGCGGCAGTCTATTATCTGTCACGAATGCTCCAGGCAGGAGAGGATATTAAATTTATCGCACGCCGTATGATGATATGTGC
>JAGACI010000201.1 GCA_017614185.1 Lachnospiraceae bacterium
AGTTGCGGGGTTAAGGATTCCTTTTCTCTTTGAAATGAAGTTATCCTTCTTCTTAAGATTCATAAGTTTAACAAGGATATCTGCAACCATCTCTCCTATTGCAGGTGAAGATGAAAGACCTGGAGATTCGATTCCGGCGCAGTCGATAAACTGCTTGGCATCTTCTACTTCCTCAATGATAAACTCATGTCCTGCCTCGTGGGCACGAAGGCCTGCAAAACTTGTGATAACCTGTCTTATAGGAAGGTTATTAACTGTTTCTCCGGCTTTGGCAATAAGGTCATCCAGACCCTCTCTTGTTGTAGCCGTGCTTTCCTTATCATCAATATCGATTGCGGTAGGGCCGACGATAAGGTTTCCATGGATTGTAGGTGATACGAGAACGCCCTTACCCATCTTTGAAGGCTGTGAAAAAACAGTCTTTGAAACGAAATTGCCGGCAGTCTTATCAAGGAGACAGTAATCTCCTCTTCTTGCCGTGATTTTAAGTTTCTTTTCACTGACCATGTTATGAATCACATCCGCATATACGCCTGCGGCGTTTACAACATATTTTGTTTCTATATCGCCTGTGTTGGTCTTAAGAACGTAGTAGCCGTTCTTTTTCTCAATGTCTGTAACCTCTGTGTCGAACTTAAATTTTACACCGTTTTCGGCTGCATTCTCGGCGAGTGCAATAGTCAAATGGAAAGGACAGATGATACCGCTTGTAGGTGCATATAATGCGCCTTCAACGTTTCCGTTCAAGTTAGGTTCCATCTCAAAGGCTTCTTCTTTTGAAAGAATCTTAAGGCCCTTAACGCCATTGGCAACACCTCTGTTGTAAAGATCTGTAAGTCCTGACAGCTCCTCTTTGTGAGTGCAGACAACCAATGCGCCGTTTCGCTTGAAGGGAATGTCCAAATCCTCGCAAAGCGCATCCATCATTTCACTTCCTCTGACGTTTAATCTGGCCATCAGCGACCCTTCGGCAGCATCAAAGCCTGCATGAATAATTGCACTGTTCGCCTTGGAGGTTCCGCAGCACACATCTTCACACTTATCGATTACAAGAACGTCCGCATTGTACCTTGACAGCTCTCTTGCAACCGCACAGCCTGATACTCCTGCACCGATTACCACAATATCAAACATACTATCGCTCTCCTTTTTTAACTGCTTAAATCTATTCTTCTCTGGCCCATCCGAACGAGCACTTAACGGCTTTCTTCCAGCCTTTGATATGCTCTTCTCTGTCAGCGACACTCATCTCCGGCATGAAGATACGGTCGAATGCCCAGTTTTTCTTGACATCTTCTTTATTAGTCCAATAGCCCACAGCAAGTCCTGCAAGATACGCTGCGCCCATAGCCGTTGTCTCAACACAGACGGGACGGTTAACGGGAGCTCCGATTATGTCAGCCTGGAACTGCATAAGAAAATCATTGGCACTTGCACCGCCATCGACTTTTAACGCCGACAGGTTAATTCCTGAATCAGCCTGCATGGCTTCTATTACATCTGATACCTGATATGCAACGGATTCAATTGTGGCGCGTATTATATGATTCTTGTTAACGCCACGGGTTAATCCAACAATACAGCCTCTTGCATACTGGTCCCAGTAAGGAGCACCGAGTCCCGTAAATGCCGGAACGACATAACATCCATTGGTGTCATTAACCTTACCTGCAAAATATTCTGAATCGGGAGTTGTCTCGATGATTCTCATTTCATCGCGAAGCCATTGAACAGCTGCTCCGGCAACGAAAACCGATCCTTCCAGCGCATACTCAACCTTGCCGTCAAGTCCCCATGCAATTGTAGTTACAAGTCCATTCTTTGAGTACACCGGCTTCTCGCCTGTATTCATAAGAAGGAAACAACCTGTACCATATGTATTCTTGGCTTCACCGGGTGTAAAACAGGTCTGTCCGAACAGTGCAGCCTGCTGATCACCTGCCGCCCCGGCAATCTTAATCGGTCCGCCAAAGATTTCCGGGTCTGTCTCTCCGTATACACAGCTTGATGGCATTGGTGTAGGGAGAATGCACTCAGGAATATCGAGTTCCTCAAGAATCTCTTTATCCCATTTAAGTTCTTTTATATTAAAAAGCATTGTTCTGGACGCATTGGAATAATCAATAACATGAACTTTACCCTTGGTAAGCTTCCATATTAACCACGAATCAACCGTGCCAAAAAGAAGTTTTCCTTCGTTTGCTTTTTCTCTTGCACCCTCAACATTATCAAGAAGCCATTTAACCTTTGTTCCCGAAAAGTACGCGTCAATAACTAGCCCGGTCTTCTCACGGAATTTATCTGTTAGGCCCTTTGCTACGAGCGAATCGCAATACTCTGATGTACGTCTGCACTGCCAGACAATGGCATTATGAATGGGCTCACCCGTTTCCTTATCCCATATGATTGTGGTCTCACGCTGATTTGTAATGCCTATAGCGGCAATATCCGAAGCACTGGCCCCAATTTTTCTCATGGCCTCGCCACAGACAACATACTGTGTATTCCAGATTTCTTCCGCATCATGCTCAACCCAGCCGGGCTTTGGGAAATACTGGGTAAACTCTCTTTGAGCGACGGA
>JAGACI010000202.1 GCA_017614185.1 Lachnospiraceae bacterium
ACTCTTGAGAAGACCAGCTACCATTCATGGGCAGTAATCGGTGCTGTTAACGGAACCGAGTGGGATACAGACTTCGAGATGGAGATCCAGGATGACGGCAAGACATTTAAGCTCGCTGATTTCGCTCTTAAGGCAGGCGAGGAGTTCAAGGTTCGTCAGGGTCACAACTGGGATAACAACTACGGTAAAGATGGCGTAGCAGGCGGCGACAACATCGTTGTTGATGCAGACGGCACATACACAATCGTATTTGATTCCGAGACAGGCATGATTACTCTCGAGTAATTTAACACTTAAGTTAAAAGTGGGGTTGGAACGGGCAACCGCTCCAACCCCTTACTGTACGAAAAACATATTTACCCAAAGGAAAGGGCGAGAGTCTTATGGGAAAAATGAAGGAAAAAGATAAAAACAAGTATAATGAATTGTTCCACAAAGCGGGGTTAGGCGAATCCCTTGCAAAGGGCGACATTTTTACAAAGCTGTCGACTGTTGTAATGGGCCTTGGATGCGCTGTCAGAGGACAGCTCGCCAGAGGAATTATCTTCCTCACATTCGAGGTTTTATTCATTCTTTATATGATTAACAGCGGAAGCTATTGGCTTTCAATGCTTCCTTCCCTTGGAAAGGTCGGACCTACCAAGGAGTACGATGCTTTTTTTGACACATATGTGCCTACTTACAATGACAACTCGTTCAAGATTCTTCTTTATGGAATCCTGACTATATTTCTTATTGTTGCTTTTATCCTTACCTGGGCCAAGAACATAAAGATGAGTTATGAGGCTCAGCTTAACAAAGAACAGGGCAAGAAAAACAATAGATTCATAGATGATATACGTTCCCTTGTTGACGAGGGATTCTACAAGACACTTTTGAGTGTTCCCATGCTTGGAATAACACTCTTTACATTCCTGCCAATCGTATTCATGATATTCATTGCATTCACCAACTACGATGGCAAACATGACGGCTATATTACAAGCCTGTTTACTTGGGTAGGATTTGATAATTTCAAAACCCTTTTCTCCATGGCAGGAGGTAAGGGCTCATACTTCAACGTTTTCTTAAGTATCTTAGGATGGACACTTATTTGGGCAATTTTTGCAACATTCAGTAACTACATCCTTGGAATACTTGTGGCGATGATGATTAACAGGAAAGGAATCAGGTTTAAAAAATTGTGGAGAACAATTCTTGTTCTTACAATTGCTATTCCCCAGTTCATTTCCCTTTTGTATGTTTCAAAGATGTTTGATAAGGGCGGTATTGTTAACGGATTCCTTATGAGCGCCGGTCTGATTAAAGCACCGATTGGATTCTGGGATTCGGCAATGTATGCAAGAATTCTCGTAATTGTAATAAATATCTGGATTGGTATTCCTTACATGGTTCTTATAGCAACAGGTATTCTCATGAATATCCCTGCGGACCTTTATGAGGCATCAAGAATCGACGGTGCAAACCATGTTCAGCAGTTCAGATATATTACTATGCCGTATATGCTCTTTGTAACGGCTCCTTATCTTTTGACAAGCTTTACCGGCAACATGAATAACTTTAACGTTATCTACCTGCTTACCGGAGGAAACCCGGTAAATCCGAACGCTTCGGCCGCAGACGGTGGTGTCGGATACACCGATTTGCTTATCACGTGGTTATACAAGATTGCACTTGGATCGGAGAGCCGATACTATATGGCATCCGTACTCGGTATTGTTATCTTCATAATCGTTTCAACACTTACCTTGCTTGTATATAGCAGGCTTGGTTCCAACAAGAACGAGGGGGATATGGCATGATGAGTAAAGACAAAAAGATGGGCATGAGAGCCAGAGAAAAATTCGGAGATATCATAGTATATATCCTTTTAGTAATAATCAGTATTATTTGGTTGATTCCCTTTGTATGTATTGTGCTTCAGTCATTCAGAGTAGAGTCAACATGGCAGGTTGGATACGTTATTCCCAAGCAGTGGGGATTTGACAATTATCTTGCTTTGCTTGATTCGGATTTTACCATCTGGTACAAAAACACTTTGATAATTGCGGTTGTATGCGCAATCATTAATACTTTCATGGTTCTTTCCATGAGTTATACATTATCAAGATTCCGTTACAAATTAAGAAAGCCTTTGATGAAGTTCATGCTTATCCTTGGCCTCTTCCCCGGAATCTTAGCAATGATTATCCTTTACAGACTTCTTAAGGATATGGGACTGACCCAGGAGAATGCGGTTCCCGGACTTATCCTCGTATACTGTGCATCTTCCGGTATGGGTTATTACATTGCGAAGGGATTCTTCGATACCATATCGACTTCCCTTGACGAATCCGCCAGAATTGATGGCGCCAACAGAATGCAGGTATTCTTTAAGATTATCATGCCTCTTGCAAAGCCCATCGTTATCTATACTGTTCTTACAGCCTTTATGGCACCCTGGGCAGACTTCATGCTTGCCAAGTTTGTTGCCTTCGGAACATCAAAAGGAATGAACGTTGCGGTAGGTCTCTGGTCGTGGCTTACCAAGGACCAGATTAACAGTAAGTACACCATGTTCTGTGCGGGCGGTGTAGTTGTTGCCATTCCCGTAACACTACTGTTTATGTTCCTGCAGAAATACTACGTAGAAGGTGTAACAGGCGGTGCTGTAAAAGGATGATTCGACATTTTTTCAAAAAATCCACTCCATTCATTTTATGCATATGCATGTTTCTGGGACTCTTCGGAGTCCTGGAAGGGTGCAGTGGGAATTCTGCGTCCGATTCAGAGTATGTGCTTCCGGGCAGCATTGATTTGACAGATGCAAATCTTGGAGAAAGTGCCTCCGGGGCCCAACTTCCCGAAGGCGGAATCGAGAATGCACTAGATGATAATTATCGTAACTACTACGAGATTTTCGTTTATTCATTCTATGATTCCGATGGCGATGGAATCGGCGATCTGAATGGTGTTACGGAAAAACTTGACTATGTGGCTGACCTTGGCTGCAACGGCATATGGCTTATGCCTATAATGCCTTCACCCACATATCACAAGTACGATGTTATAGATTACAAAGAGGTTGACCCTGAGTACGGTACCTTGGATGATTTTAGGAATCTTACAAAGGCAGCTCATGAAAAGGGTATAAGAGTAATAATCGACTTTGTAATCAACCACTCAAGTTCTAAGAATGCATGGTTTAAACAGGCCTGCGATTACTTGAAAACACTTGGAGAAAACGATACTCCAAATCCCGAGGATTGTCCTTATGTGGAGTACTATCATTTTTCCAGAGAAAAAGTAAATTCAACATGGTATAAGGTTAACGGCTCAGACTTTTTCTATGAAGGACAGTTCTGGTCTGAGATGCCCGATCTAAACCTTGCAAACGAGGAATTAAGAAGAGAGCTTGAGTCTGTGGCAGACCTTTGGATTGATGCCGGAGTTGACGGCTTTAGAATGGATGCGCCTCTTCACTTTGAGGAAGGCGATTCGGCATTTAACTGTGAGGTTTTGTCCTGGCTTTACGAATACTGTAAATCAAAGAATCCTGACTTCTACATGGTAAGTGAAGTCTGGGATTCCAAGTCATCTATTGAGACCTACTATGAGCTTTCAAAGACACCCAGCTTTTTTAACTTCCCCACATCACAGATGGAAGGAAGCATATTAAGCACGGTTATGGGCAACATGCCTGCCGATAAGTTCATGACTATTATGGTAGGGTATCAGGATGATTATAAGTCAGGTAACCCCGATTACATTGATGCTCCCTTTATCACAAACCATGATCAGGGACGTCCCTGCAACATCCTTCAGTCGGATCCCGATGCGATGAAGTTCGCCGGTGGATTGCTCTGTACCATGTCCGGTAACCCTTTCATCTACTATGGCGAAGAAGTCGGAATGAAGTCGAAGGGTAATAAGGATGAAAACAAGAGACTTCCGATGAACTGGTCGCTTGGTGATATCGAAGGAAAGACAAAGGGGCCCAAAGATGCGGATAAAGGCATCGAGCAAAGTTTCCCCGGAGTCGATGAGCA
>JAGACI010000203.1 GCA_017614185.1 Lachnospiraceae bacterium
CATGATGCACAGCCCGAGGCATTTTCTAACGCATTCTCGGGAATATGGTGGTCTGCATCGACACTTCTTACGGTTGGATACGGTGATATATATCCCGTAACTACTCTTGGCAAAATACTTGCGATAGTAATATCCTTCCTCGGAGTCGGAATGGTAGCGGTACCTACAGGTATTATTTCCGCAGGCTTCGTTGAACAGTATTCACTTTTAAGCGATACCAAGAACATCATGCTTTCTGAGGAGACCGAGTTTAAGGAAGTTACGATTAAAGCCGGAAGTGAATGGCTTGACAAGAAAATCCGGGAACTTGATATTTCAAGGCTTACCATGATTGTCATGATTAAGCGCGGTGAGAAGGTAATAATCCCAAGAGGTGACACCGTTATTAAGCTTGACGATAAGGTAATAATGTATCAAAAGAGAAAATAAACAAACAATCCTGAATAAAAAAATCAAATTTATGCATATTTATACTTTACAATGCATAAATACTGTGGTAGTATTTTCTCATTCAAGGAAATATTCAATTTAGAATAAACACATGAGAGTGAGGAGAATACTATGAAAAATATGAAAAAGTTTATGGCTCTTGCATTAACAGCTGTTATGAGCCTCGCAATGTTTGGATGTGGCGCAGGTGCTCCTGCCAATACCGTTTTTAGTGTAGATGACCTTCCCGGCAAGACAATCGGTGTTCAGCTTGGTACAACAGGTGACATTTACGCTTCCGATTATGAGGAAGAAGGTTCCACAATCGAGCGTTACAACAAAGGTAACGATGCAGTCCAGGCATTAAAGCAGGGCAAGATTGACTGTGTTATCATCGACAATCAGCCCGCACTTGCATTTGTAGAAAAGAATGACGATCTTATGATCCTTGACGATCCTTTCGAAGTAGAAGATTATGCAATCTGTGTTTCAAAGGAGAATCAGCAGCTTACAGCAGATATCAACGGTGCACTTAGTGAACTTAAGAACGATGGCACTATTGATAAAATTATCGGCAACTACATCGGCGACTCAACAAAGGGTACATTCAAGTATGAATCACCTGCAGGAACAGAATATCCTAACGGAAAGCTTGTAATGGCTACAAACGCAGCTTTCGAGCCCTATGAGTTTATCGAGAACAACGTAATCACAGGTATTGATGCCGATATTGCTAAGGCAATCTGCGATAAGCTTGGATATGAGCTTGTTATTGAAGATATGGAGTTTGACGCAATCATCAACGCTGTTCAGTCAGGCAAGGCAGACTTCGGTATGGCCGGAATGACAGTAACCGAGGATCGTCTTAAGAACATTGACTTCACAGATTCATACACAACAGCTACTCAGGTTATCATAGTTCGTAAAAAATAATTCTTTGGGAGATTCTTTGTGACTTTTAAAGAAAAGCTTATACAGAACTTTATAGAGGAAGAGCGTTATAAAATGATTTTCCAGGGTCTTGGGACCACACTTTTTATAACGCTTTTTGCTGTGCTATTAGGTATTTTCTTGGGATTCCTTGTGGCAATAGTCCGCTCAACTTACGCTAAGACCGGAAAGCTTTTTATCTTGGACAGAATATGCTGGATTTATATTACGGTAATAAGAGGAACGCCCATGATTGTGCAGCTCCTTATTATGTACTATGTAATATTCGCAAGTTACAACTCTAAGATTGTGGTTGCAATTCTGGCGTTTGGAATTAACTCCGGTGCGTATGTTGCCGAGATTGTACGAAGCGGTATCATGTCAATCGATGCAGGTCAGTTTGAAGCGGGAAGGAGCCTTGGCTTCTCATATGCCTCGACCATGATTTACATCATTATGCCACAGGCATTCAAGAACATTCTTCCTGCACTTGCAAATGAGTTTATCGTCCTTTTAAAAGAGACTTCGGTCTGCGGTTACATCGGACTTATGGATTTAACCCGTGCCGGAGATATCATAAGAAGCCGTACCTATGAGGCGTTTTTACCCCTCGTTGCCGTAGCAATCATTTACCTTATCATGGTTGCAGGCCTTTCCTATCTGGTAGGCATTTGGGAGAGGAGGTTACGTGCAAGTGAGCGATAGTAAAGTACTTTTTGAAATCAAAGATTTATGCAAGAGCTTTGGAAAGCTTGATGTATTAAACCATATTTCAACCGAGATTCGAGAGGGAGAGGTAGTGGTTATAGTCGGACCTTCAGGTTCCGGCAAGTCGACTTTCTTAAGAAGTCTTAATCTTTTGGAAATACCTACGTCAGGTACCATTGAATTTGAGGGAACACCCATCACCGATAAGAAGGTGAATGTTGACAAATACAGACAAAAGATAGGAATGGTATTCCAGCATTTCAACCTTTTCCCTCATATGACAATCCTTAAGAACATGACCATAGGTCCCGTTAAGCTTCTTGGATTGTCAGAGGATAAAGCCAACGAAGAGGCGATGGCTTTCCTTACAAGGATAGGCCTTGAAGATAAGGCGAACGCATATCCCAGTCAGCTTTCAGGCGGCCAGAAACAAAGGGTTGCTATTGTAAGAGCTCTTTGCATGCACCCCGAGGTAATGCTCTTTGATGAACCTACATCGGCTCTCGATCCCGAGATGGTAGGAGAGGTTTTGGAGGTTATGAGGGAGCTTGCAAAGGAAGGAATGACAATGGTGATTGTCACTCACGAGATGGGCTTTGCCAGGGAGGTCGCAAGCAGGGTAATGTTTGTAGACGAAGGCAGTATCAAGGAGGAAAACACCCCCGAAAACTTCTTTAACAACCCTCAGAACGAGAGGCTAAAAGAGTTCTTATCCAAAGTTTTATAAGTATATTTAAAACGTCCACTGTATAGTGGGCGTTTTTTCTATGGTTTTGTAACATTTTTGAAACATTTTTCTTATTAAGATGTCTTAATCTGAAATTAAGAAATACTTAAGGTGACAAGCGAAAAAACGCGTATTACAATCAAGATGTTGAAACGCAAAACATATTTTTTTACATATCTAGTATACCTAAGGAAGAGAGGAGTAATATGTTAAAGAAAAAGTTATTGAAAAGAGCAGGAGTGATTGTTTTGACAATGGCAATGATTCTTTCATTGGCATCCTGCGGTAAGGACAAAGAAACAGACGGCCAAGGCTCAGGAAACGGTTCATCTGTTGAGGCTGAGCAGTACGGCGGCAAAGAGTATGTTTATGCAGCCTCATTTATGAAGCTCGATTATACGGACTGGATGGACAGTTCCGTAATAGTCGACAACACATTGTTCTTTGCAAGCGGCAAGTACGATAATGCCACACAGAAGTACACTCAGGGAATTTACAAAGCTGATCTTTCAGAGGGAAAGGTTGAAGCAAAGCCTACCAACTACTTAATGGTTTCAGGACCCGATGATACAGAATCAAAGAATCTTATGGGTCTTGCGGTATTAAGTGATAAGACAATGATGATAACCGAGACTATGTATGCTGAAGACGGAAGCAGGTTTTTCCTCACACACCTTGATGAGAACGGTGATGAGACTTCAAGCAAGGAAATAACTGAGAATGTTGCCCTTGATGATGTAGATTACAGTTATCCATATGA
>JAGACI010000204.1 GCA_017614185.1 Lachnospiraceae bacterium
CAGGGAAGTCCGTTTTTGTGTCCAAGATACTTTGCTTTTGCCTTGTAAAAACGTCTCAATGCAGGGATATATTCTTTCATTGAGTTCATCATAGCATCAAGTGTTTCGCGCTGCATTCTGGACTTGTAAAGGGCCTCGGAAAGGGGTGATTCATATCCTCTCTTTGCACCAAGAGAAATAACCTGATTCTTGATGTTATTAAGGGCAAATGCTACAGAGTCTTTAAACTTCTCATAGCTAGCCATCTCAGCTTCATAAGCTTTCTTTCTTACATCCGCATCCTTGTCATAAGCCAGGTTTCTGACCTCTGAAAGAGAAATCTGCTTTCCGTCATAATCAACCTTAACATTGGATGTAACAAAATCTCTGAAACTTCCCCATCCATCGCCGGCATAAACATTCATCATAGCAGCAATTTCTTCTTCTGCGTCAGAAAGCATATGCTTGCACTTATCGATTGCTTCCTTAAGGAAGTACTCATACTCTTTGCAAAGCTCACTCTTTTTAACCAAAGCATCAAGATCTTTGATGCTTCCAAGCTCCTTGTGGATGCGTGTGTCGATTCCTGCACATCCTGAGTTTATTCTGCTTACTTTATCTCTAAGAGCCATTGCGTCTCCGTCATCGGAGTGTGTTGCAAGATAAAGATTTAAAAAGGCATAAAGCTTGTAAACATCTTTTTCATATTTTTCCAAAGCAAGAAGCAGGGTCTCCACCTTCTTCTCCTCGGGAAGCTTAACAGCCTTATCGTATTCTTTTGATAAGAAATCAGCCATACCCTCAAACTTCTTAATGTCTTCGGCAAGTTCAGGGTCATCTTTTCCCTTATAAAGAATGTCCAAATTCCATTCCTGATTCATAATAAACTCTCCTATCTATAAAACAAAAAATCTATTTGATTATATTACATATTAAATAAAAACGCCACGGCTCCATGAGAAGGTATCTTAACTCTTATGTCTTCATCAAAGTCCACGCTTACACCGCTCCAAAGCTCTGTTCCGGATACAGGAACATATATCTCAAGTTCATCAAGAGGAAGAAGAATCTTCTCATCATTTTCAGAAAGGTTAAACAGGCATACGTACATTCCGCCTTCACAAGATGAAGCACACCAGACAGCAACCTCAGAATCACCGATTTTTCTTCTTAAAACCTGATGAGCATGTCTTGAGTCACGATGCATCTTTAATATCCTGTCGTTTGTGATAAGTCCCATTGCGAAAGGATCAAACCCGGTCATTTCTCCACCGATTATAAGAGGAGAACGCATAATGCTCCAGAGCGTCATCATTGTAATCTGCTCATTCTTTGTAAAAGCTGTTTTGTTATTCTTATCGTAATCCTGTTTAATAGGGCCAATCGGAAGCATATCCGCATCGGGAAAATGACCTGCTCCGGCATGAATGCTCCACTTTTCTGCTCTTTCAAACATGGCATACAAAAGTTTCCAGTCATCCCAGAAATCATCCGTTATTCGCCACATGTTCGAAATCTCTTTATACAGCTCAGCTTTTTCGATAAGTGCCGGCCCGGGAGAAAGCGACAAAACCATTTCTCGGCCGCAATTATTTAATGCCTCTGAAATAGCAATCATTTCGGCTTCTTCATGAGGAAGTTCACGACATATATCATCACACTTAATAAAGTCTACACCCCATGAAGCATAAAGCTTAAATATGGAGTCATAATATGCCTTTCCGCCTTCTTTTGATACATCAACACCGTACATGTCAGGGTTCCATGCGCAGATACTGTTAAATCTTGCAACATCACCCGCCTTCATATCGCTTCCAAGAATCGGTGTGTTTTTTGCGGCAGCCTGTCTTGGGATTCCTCTCATAATATGAATTCCAAATTTAAGGCCAAGCGAATGAACGTATTCTGCCAAAGGAGCAAACCCTTTTCCATCTGCAGACGAAGGGAAACGGTTGGGAGCGGGAATAAGTCTTCCGTACTCATCCATACACAAATCTGCAAAAGGTCTGTATTCATGTGTAGTAGCACCGGGTTCATACCACTGAATATCCACTACAACATATTCCCATCCGTACTCTTTAAGGTTCTCAGCCATAAAATCGGCATTCTTTTTGACTATATCTTCTGTTACAGCTGCTCCATAGCAGTCCCAGCTGTTCCACCCCATAGGTGCTTTTATCGGTCTGTACATTTTTAAACCCCCAGGTATAATTGCCATTAAGGCTTACACCAGTTGATTATAACATAATAAAAGCCCCGAAGTTTCCTTCGAGGCTTAATTCTATCGATTTATTTTTCATCACCAAGGAAGAATAATGCAACGGTTCCGGGACCTGCATGTGAACCGATAACCGGGCCAAGAGGATTAAAAAGAAATTCCTTCTTACCGAATCTCTTCTCAATCTCATCAGCGACAAACTTTGCATCGTCAAGGCAATCACCGTGGCTAATGAATACCACATCATTCTTGTCCTTAAAGCTTCCCATCTTGGCTTCCATGTCATCAACAAGACCAAGAAGTGATTTCTTACGTCCTCTTACATTTCTTAAAGGAATAAGATGTCCTTCATAGTCAACGTGAAGAACAGGCTTAATACCTGCAATGGTTCCGATAATGGCTACGGTCTTGGAAACACGGCCGCCTCTGTAAAGGTGATTAAGATCGTCAACAGTAAATGCATGAACAAGATTATTCTTGTGAGCCTCAAGCCAGTCTCTGGTCTCTCTCATGCTCTTGCCTGCATCTCTCATTCCTACAGCATAGTGAACAAGAAGACCTTCTCCAAGTGAAGCTGCAAGAGTATCAACTACCAAAACGTCTGCATCGGGGTAATCAGACTTGATTTCCTCTGCAGCGAGTCTGAAGCTGTTATATGTTCCGCTTAATCCGGAAGAGAAAGCAATGACAAGAATCTCATTGCCTGTCTTTAAAGCTTCTTCAATAGCCTTGTATGCTTCATCAGGGTTAACCTGTGATGTTGTAGGCATCTTTCCGCCTCTTATAAGTGAATAGAACTCATCAGATGATAAGAACTTGTCTACTCCGTACTGAACTCCGTCAATAATACACTTAAGATTTACAACCTTAATATCATGCTCCTTAAAGTATGATTCGGGTAAATCTGTTGTTGAATCGGTGATAATCTGAAACATTACTACTCCTCCGTCATTTATAACTAAATTCGGGTTTCATTGTAGCATCGAACGTCCTATGTGTCAATATTTGTTGACGCATAATGTAGTATTGAAAACCACATGCATAAATTATGCTCCGGTACTTCCGAAACCACCGTTTCTGTCGGCTGTACATTCATCATCCATAGTAATTCCGAAGGGAACAAATATGCCCTGAGCAAAGCCGTCGCCTTCTTTAAGTTCAAGAACTTTGCCCTCATTGGAATCATTGGTAATCTTTATAAATATATGGCCTTCGTTATCGGAATTAAAATAATCACTGTCGATAATTCCTACCGTATTGTTTAACTGAAGTCTGTACTTAAAACCAAGGCCGCTTCTCGGGAACACCATAAGAACCCAGCCGTTCTCCATTTTGGATCTGATCCCTGTAGGAATCTTGGCTGTTTCACCGGGCTTAAGAGTTATCGAAACAGGCATTTTAAAATCATAGCCCGCGCTGCCTGCAGTTCCTCTTACAGGAAGCTTTAAATTCTCATATATTTCCCCGGCTCTCTTAGTATCAATATCTTTAAAGTCATCTGTAAGGGCATTTATGAAATTGTCCTTACTGACCTTCATAAAACTGGCAATTCTTTCCATATCATTTCCTACCTAACAGCAATCCGGCTCTTTAAGAGGCACAAATGTATCTGTGTAATAATCTCCGCAGTGCAAAACCGGTTCCTTGTCTTTATTCTGCAAACTCTTTTTAACGTCAATTACCCTTTGATTCTTACTGCCCTTCCAAAGAAGCTTAACGTCTCTTTGTTCAAGAACAAACTCTCCGTCAACAAGCACATCTATAAGATCAATGTATTGATAATTGATGCAGGATTCCCATGAATCTCCGGTATATACCCAGATTGTTTTATCAGGGTATTTTTCTTTGATTTCCTTCATGAGTTCGCCGACCTCGTCCTTATTTGAACAATACATCGGATCTCCGCCCGAAAACGTAATTCCGGAGATATAAGGTTTATCAAGTTGGTCAAACACTTCGGCTTTGGCAGCCTCATCAAACAGAATTCCGTCATTGGGATCCCATGTGACAGGATTCTGGCAGCCTTTACAGTGGTGGGAACATCCGGAAAGCCACAGGACTACTCTGAGACCGTCGCCATTTCGCATGTCGTCCTTGGTTATATTGTGATATCGCATTTACATCGACTTCCTCTCGGCAATTTCCGCCATCTTGGCGTCATTAAGTCTTGTATCTCCGTGAACTCTGGAATAACTGAGGTATCCGTTCATACGGTCAATCTTTGTAAGGTTTCTGCTTCCGCATACAGGGCAGACATCCATCTCAAGTTCCTCATGTCCGCAGTCGTCACAGTAAGCAAGTGAAAGGTTGACACCTTCATAGAATCCCATATCCATAGCTCTGTGGATTAAAGTCTTAACCGCATCGATGTTGTAGTCGATGGGATATTTAACATACTGTATCTTGCCGCCGTTAGAAAGATCCCAAAATCTGTTTTCCAAATCCTGTTTCTGAATAGGAGTAATATCCTCTGCCACATGGCAGTGGAAAGAGTTGCTTACATACTCTCTGTCAGAAACGCCTTCAATGATTCCGTACTTCTTTCTGAACTGTTTAATCTGAAGTCCGCAAAGATTCTCAGCAGGTGTTCCGTAGATAGCATAGAGGTTTCCGTCCTCTTCCTTGAACTGATTAATCTTCTTGTTGATGTATTCCAAAACTTCAACAGCAAAAGCTCCGTCTTCGACAAGAGACTTGCCGTTATAAAGTTCCTGCAGTTCATTTAGTGCAGTAATACCAAACGATGCCGTTGCAGCCTTAAGAAGAGGTTTAATCTTGTCGGTAAGTTTTAAGTGTCCGCCATAGAAACCGCCTTCACAATATGCAAGAGGATTGGTAGATGCTCTAAGTTCACCAAGATAAGCATATGTTCTTATGTGAAGCTGTCTTATAAGCTCAAGATAATAGTCAAGAACCTCATAGAAATCCTTTGACTCTTTTCTTGCCTTTGCAAGAATCATCGGAAGATGCAGTGAAACAGCACCTATATTAAATCTTCCTACAAAGATGGGCTCATCTTTGTCGTCTGCAGGATGCATTCCACCCCTCTCATACCAGGGAGAAAGGAAAGCACGGCATCCCATAGGGGAAATAATTTTTCCGTACTGTTTGTAAATTCCTGCTACATATCCTTTTCCGGTAAGTGATAACCAGTCAGGATACATAGTCTTGGCAGAGCATCTTACACCGGCCTCAAATACATCCTCAAGAGGCTTTCCGGGTCCGTGAAGATTCTCATCATAGAGGAATACAATCTTGGGGAATAAAACAGGCTTCTTATGATCTGCTTTACCCTGTCCTCTTCTTCTTACATTGAGCATTGAAATGGTTGCAAGCTTGGCAAATCTGCCTGTACCTGTACCCGCCGTAACGGTGATGAAAGGATAATCACCACGGCTTGAAGCAACAGTATTAAACTTGTACTCCCAGCCCTGGAAGCCCTGCTCATATTCTTTTACAACATCTTTATAAGCTTCCTGCTCGGCTACATCATCATCGATGCCCAGTCTTCTGTATTTCTCTATATATTTAGCATATGATTTCTCAGCATAAGGCTCGAGTATCAAATCAACGGAAGGAACAGTGAATCCGCCATACTGCTGGCTTGCAGCAGAAAGGACAATATCGCCGATAACGTCAAAAGCAACATCAAGAGTTTTGGGCTCGTTATACCAGATATTACCCATCTCAAATCCGCCGGAAAGGACATGTTCTACATCAAAAAGACAGCAGTTCATGGTATCGCGTCTTGCGGACATATCGTGGACATAGATATAACCGTCCCTGCAAGCCTGAATCTCTTCGGTTGTCATGAAGAATTTCTGGTAAAGTTCCTTATTTAACTGGTTAAAAATCAAGCTTCTCTTGGTCGAAACAAGAGCAGAGTCAGTATTGGCATTCTCTTTATCACCAATGTACATAATGGACTGACTCTTCTTATAAACATCATCAAGCATACGGACAAAATCCTGCTTGTAGTTTCTGTAATCTCTGTAGCTCTTTGCTACGATAGGTTTAACCTTCTCAAGTGCACTCTCAACAATGTTGTGCATTACAGGAATCGGAATCTCTTCCTGCTCCATCTCGTCAACCTTGGCAATAACGTATTTACAGATTGACTCCTTCTCTTCGGGAGTGAATTTGGTTAAAGCTCTGTATGCACTCTTTCCGACTGCATCAATAACCTTCTGGACATTAAATGCCTCAAGACTTCCGTCCTTTTTTACAACCTTGACATCAAGGTTTGGTTTGAATTTTTCGCCGTAGTTTGTCAAATCAGTTTCCTTCTTGTCCTGCAATTTTCATTCCTCCCAATACAACATTTACTGCTCTGATACCATTTTCTCACAGCTCTCCCCAGTATTCCGTAACAAATGGTACGATTCGCAACATATAGTAACCCTTTGGCTATTTATATCCCACATTTAGTAGTATAAAACCTTATATGAGTCACGTCAAGATGATTAGTTCATCATTTATAGTGCAATGAGTCTTCCTCGAGCAGAATTCTGCTCGAGGCCGCGACAACGTCGCGTCAAACAAAAAAAGACTAAAATCCGATGCTCGCATCCGATTTTAGTCTTTATTTTTGTTGGTTTTAACTCATTGCGCAATATAGCGGCTCATAAAATAAGCCTCATCGATTCCAATCAGATTCTACTTAAGGAATCCAAGTGAACGAATGATTGCAGGCTCTACGGACTTGTTACCGCAGATCTGGAAGAAGCAGATAATCTTAACTACTGTAAGAATTATTAAGCAGATTCCGGCTGCAATAGGTACA
>JAGACI010000205.1 GCA_017614185.1 Lachnospiraceae bacterium
TCGTTCTCAAGATATGAAATCTTATCGTAAACCGCAGTCTTAGCCTTTGCACTCTCTTCGCTTCTTGGAAGGATTCCCAGTTTCATTCTGGTCTTCATAAGTCTTACGCAGGCTTCTCTCATCTGCTCCTCGGTGATGAGCTTATCCTTAAGCGCACCAAGGATACAAAGATAAGTGTTACCGCAGTTAAGGTCACAGCCTGCCTTAAGAGCCATGGCTGCTGACTCGGCGGGTGTATTGGTAATCTTGTGATTCTCGTGGAAGTCTCTGATAGCCCAGCAGTCAGATACAAAGTGACCGTTAAAGCCCCATTTTCCACGAAGAAGTTTCTTCATAAGAGTCTCAGAACCGCAGCAGGGTTCATCGTTTGTACGGTTGTAAGCACCCATAACCGCTTCAACCTTACCCTCTTTAACGGCAGCTTCAAAAGCGGGAAGATAAGTCTCCTCCATATCCTTTGCGCTTGCCTTAGCGTTAAAGTGATGTCTCTCACCTTCAGGACCTGAGTGAACCGCAAAGTGCTTTGCGCATGCGGCAACCTTTAAAGTATCGCACTCGGGATAGTTCTCAAGTCCCTGAAGTCCCTTGATGAAAGCAACTCCGAGTCTTGATGTAAGGTAAGGGTCTTCACCGTAAGTCTCGTGACCTCTTCCCCATCTCTGGTCTCTGAAAATATTAATGTTGGGGGACCACATTGTAAGACCTTTGTAGATATCTCTGTCCCCTATATCGGATATTTCGTTATATTTAGCTCTTGCTTCAGTTGCAATAACCTGCGCAATCTTTGTAAGAAACTCATCATCAAACATTGCTGCCAATGCTATTGCCTGTGGAAATACTGTGGCAACACCTGCTCTTGCAACGCCGTGCAATGCTTCATTCCACCAATTATATGCAGGAACTCCCAATCTCTCAATTGCCTCGGCATCATACTTAAGCTGCTTGGCAACTTCTTCGATTGTCATCTTCGACACAAGTGCTCTTGCATCTTCTTCTATTCTTGACATGCTCTCCTCCTTAATAGGCTAGTTTTTTAAAAGCATCATAAACTCTCTTCGCTACATCCATCTTGTTCTGAGGATGTAACTCATACTTAAATCCGAGATCATAAATGTCTACAAGAACAGAATCCGGAATCTCTTTTGCCGCTCTCTCCTGAGCAAAGCGAAGATTATCCCAGTTGTCCGTTCCGCGCTCGTCGTCCTCCTGTCCATAGAAAGGAAGTTCGACAAATGCCATCTTAAGCCCGGGGTCATCAAAGCATTCTCTGACGGAAGAAGCCAAGAGTTTCATCAAAGAATCATACTCATTGTAAAACATGGTATTCGATTCGCCCTGGTAAAAAAGCATTCCCTTAAGCTTCATTCTTCGCAAAGGATAAATCATCTTATTGTACATTCCACAAGGTCTGAACATGAAAAATGTTCCGTCCGGCGCGACTGAAGCTTTCTTTTTATACTCCGGATTACAGTTTGAGCCTATCCTAAACTCCCAACTCCTGTCAAGAGGTATTTTAATATCACCGTGCTCGAGAAAGTACGGCATTTCTTCCACGAATCCGCCTGCCCTGTCGATGGCTTTTATCCTTACAACAAGGGTGTTGTTTTTCTTAAGAAGTCCCGCAGGAACATCATATCTTCTTGGAGGATATCTGTACTCTGTTCTTCCGATAAGGGTTCCGTTTAAGTAAGTTTCATCCGCATCGATTATGGTTCCTAATTTTAGTCTTGCTTCCTTCCCGACCATTTCATCGGGAACCTCAAAGTTTTTGAGTGTCCATATGGTTCCTCTGAAATCTTCAAGGAAAGCATTCTCGCTTAAATTCTCCCATCTGCCGGGTACATTTATGTATTGAGGCTTGCTGCCGTCAAAGAATAAAGTAGTCTTATCCTTAAAGTTTTCCTTTAGACCTTCATCGGTCTCATCCATCTTTTTTAAAGCTTCGGCAGTGTTTTCTTCCTCGGTTTTAAGAGTGTTTTTCACCCACTCATCATCCTTGTCTTTTTCGATGCGCTCCTCAATACAGAACTTACAGTAATGATTCTTGCCGCATCTGCAGGTTTTTTCTTTGGATTCACCTCGGGCGATTGCATTATCCTTAAGCTTTGGGATAATCTTTGAAAGCTTCTCTTCAGGAATCAATGCCTCAATCTGAATTCCTCCGACAGCTGTCTGTATAAGGCCTACAGGTACAGATTCATCCCTGTTTACCATCTCCGCAAAGAAATATCCGATAGCTGAGAAATCATAGACATTCTCCTGATTGGCGTGTTTCCATGTTCCGCCGTAAATATCCGAAACAGGTCCGTGGAAATCAAACTCCTTCGGAACCTCAAAGTGTCTGATTTCGAAGTTATTGATTTTCGAAGAGTATTCCCTTGTAAGGTCCAGAGTTCTTCTTACCGGGATTTCCATATTTGACTGTCCGGCAAGAAGGAAAACGTCTCCGACCATGACATCTTTTATTGTCTTTTTATCTTTTTCGTCCCATATCTCAATCTCTATGGGGCCCCCTGCTTCAAGGGGCGGAATCAATGCTTCAAAGGAGCCTGTATCATCAGATACAGCCTCCTTTAAAACTATCTCCTTATTATCTTTGGTTACTTTGACGGTTACCTTGCCAATGGCTTCTGTTCCCCAGATTTTGTTTTCTTCATTTCTTTGAAGAACCAGTCCGTCGGATAATAGGCTTGATATTTTCATTAATAAAGCTCCCTGCCTTTTTCGTCTTCTATCATTGTCTTTCTGTAGAAGTATGAATTGATAACGTCTCTCCACTCCTTTGAGTGGTCAAGCTGATGATCAAGTCTCGCTCTTGCTCTCTTAAAGGCATCTTCATCGATAAGTCCCTTAAGTTCATCCCAAAGTTTTGACATAACTTCAACATCCTCTGCTCCCTCAAAATGGGTATCGTAGATATGCTGAATTATAGTCTTTCCAGATTTGAGTTTATACTCGTAAGGAAGTTTATGGAAGAAGAGAATATCCTTATCCGGTGTGGTCTCGGGTTTCTCATAAAGCGAAGCCCATGGCTCATTGTACTGAGTGGAGTAGCCTGTTCCCGTACTGTTTCTCTCAAGGCCGATCGTTTTGCATGTAGCCTTATGGTAGGTTCCCCATCTGTCATACTCATATCCGTCGGGGTCGGGACCATAGTGGGTATTAGGTTTAACCATCCAGCCAATTCCCAAAGGCGCCGAGTATTTTTCATATGCAGGCCATGACATCATAAGAATCTTTCTTATGTTTTCAACTACCTTTCTATTGTCACCGAACGTAAGCTTAATCCACTCTTCGGCTATCTCTTCAGAAGAAAGGTCGGGGTTAAATGCAAGTCTTCCAAAACCGTAGAGGTTGGCTGCTGCAAGGTCATGTCCCGTCCAGTTTTCATCGTTACCAGTATTGGTAACGGCACACATTCCGTTTAACTTATATCCGAATGTCTTACCGGTTACAACATCCACCACTCTTGAATTATCGGGCGTTGTTCCCTTTGCGTAGGTTTCAAATTCCAAAACCTCTTTAAACCATGGAATCAGATAGCAGACATGCAGCTGATGTCCTGTGTACTCCTGTGCAATCTGATACTCAATCATGCAGTTGGTCTTAGGCATCTTGCCAAAAAGAGGAGTGATAGGCTCTCTTATCTGGAAGTCCATGGGGCCGTTCTTAATCTGCAAAATAACGTTTTGGTCAAACTTGCCGTCCAGGTCGTGGAAGTAATCGTAAGCCGCTCTTGCACGGTCTGTCTTAAGATCTCTCCAGTCCTGCTGGCAGTTATAGACAAAGCATCTCCAGATAATTATTCCGTTATGCTTCTTAATAGCACGGGCAAGCATATTTGCTCCCTCTGCCTGAGTTCTTCCATAGGTAAATGGTCCGGGACGTCCTTCGGAATCCGCTTTTACAAGGAATCCTCCAAGGTCGGGAATAATCGAATAAACGTAGTCAATTTTATCCTGCCACCATTTAATTACCTTTTCATCGAGGGGATCTGCGCTTGCAACGCCTTCATCCTCCATGGTTGCGGCATAGTTAATGCTTAAGTAAAGATTAACACCGTAGGATTTGAAAAGGTCGTTTAATTCTTTAACCTTATAAATATATTTTTCATTGATGAGGTTGCAGGCCTCTTCCTTAACGTTAACGTTATTGATTACGACACCGTTATATGCAAGAGAGCTTAAAAGTCTTGCATAGTGTCTTGTTCTGTCATCAATAACTATCTCATTATCCACAAAGAAAAATGAATTTCCTGAGTATCCTCTCTCAATGGAACCGTCCATGTTGTCCCAGTGGTTAAGCATTCTGAGCTTGCTGGCGGGAACCTCTGTAACAGTTCCGTCTTCCATCCCAAGTCTTGAAAGAGCAATAAATCTGAATGCACCGTAAATCAGGCCACTCTCGCTCGTTGCACAGATGCAGACTTTTCTTCCGTTCTTTGTGATGCGATATCCTTCTTCATTAAGGTTCTCGTCATTTACAAGCTTTAATGAAACATCCAGATCCTTAAGATACTTGCAGCACTTAAGTTCCCTTGCGGCGTTCTGCGCTATCGCGTTTCCCTTTAATGATTCGGGAACAGAGACATTTATTCCATTATCCTTGACATCGTAATCAAGCCATAGCTTCGTGTACATACTTGTGTAAAACCTCCCTGACTGCACCGTTTCCGGCGTTAAGTTCATCGTAAATACCAAGGATTCTCTCGCCAAGATTATCCGCAAACAAATCGTTTGCAAATATCTCTTCTTTCCTTAAAACATCCTTTGGCTCCATATTTCTTAGTTCATCAAGCATGGGATCGGGGCTTAACTCAAAAGCCTGTCCGTTATCGTCAATCCCTTTAAGGTATCTTAAATATCCGGCAAGCACCAGAGGGATAAGCGTTAAGCTCTTTGTATCAAGCGAATCTGATTTTCTGTATGCTTTGATGGTCTCACCGAATCTGATGGGTATCTTTTGTGATGTATCAGAGGCAATTCTTTGTGGCGTATCCGGCATAAAGGGATTGGGAAGTCTCTTCTTTAATACCGCTTCGAGGAAATCCTCGGGCGCAAGAACTCCCGGATTAACAACAACCGGCATTCCCTCTTTATGACCGAGAGTATAAACAAGATTTCTCAGATCTTCATCGTCCATCTCGTCATGTATCGTCTTAAACCCAAGAAGACAGCCAAAGATGGCAAGCGCTGTGTGCAAAGGATTAAGACATGTACAAACCTTCATCTTCTCAACCTTGTCAACGGTCTCCCTGTCTGTATAGATTACTCCGACCTTATCAAGCGGGAGCTTTCCGTTAGGGAAAGAATCCTCGATAACAAGATACTCTGTCTCCTCTGCGTTTACAAAAGGAGCCACGTAGGTTTTCTTAGACGTAATTACCTGCTCTAAATCTTTTATTCCGTCCTGTTTAAGATTCTCTTCAACCGTCGCGTCAGGTCTCGGGGTAATCTTATCTATCATGGACCAGGGGAAAGATACCTTTTTAGAATTACTTACATAATCAAGGAATCCGGCCTCTGCCTTACCGTTTGAAACCCAGCCCTTTGCAAAGGTCAAAACAGCATCCTTTAACTTGTCTCCGTTATGAGAGCAGTTATCCATTGACACAAAAGCAATGGGAGCCTGTCCCGATATGTATCTGTGATATAAAAGGGCAACTGTTTTGCCCATGTAACTAACGCTTTCATCAGGGCCTGCCTCGATGTCTTTTTTAACTGCATCAAGGAGTTCTCCTTCGGGATTTTTGACCACATATCCTTTTTCGGTAATTGTGAAGCTGCACATTTTAAGAGACTTATTCTCAAATACTCTCTTAAGGCTCTTAAAATCGGCGGAGTTGTCTCTGTCTAAAACCATGGAAGATACTATGCTTCCGATAACTTTCTTCTCAAGCGTTCCGTCAGCTCTAAGTGTCACAAGTATGCTCAGATTGTCGTGGGGTTTATACATCTTCTCCACTATCTCATAATCGAATCCTTCACACACAACGAGCCCGGAATTGATGTCACCGCTTTCCAAAAGGCGATCCATAAGATTGCCTTGGAAAGCTCTGAAGATGTTGCCTGCTCCAAAGTGAATCCATTCAGGGCTCTTGAAGGTATTCTCTCTTATGACACTTCTGTCATATTTTGGTAAAAGATAACCTTTTTCCAAAAACTCTTTTTGATTGTTTTTAATCCCTTCGTCTGTTAAATACATTCTCCTACCTCTGTGACTTCTCTATGGCTTCCCACAATCCGTTAAGATAAGTTGCTCCAAGAGCTCTGTCATAAAGGCCGTAACCCGGCATTGCTACCTCGTCCCAAATCATTCGTCCGTGATCGGGTCTGATGGGACCTTTGAAATCTATGTCGTACAAGGCCTTCATTATCTCGTACATATCAAAACTTCCGTCGGAAGAAAGATGAGCAGCCTCTTCAAAGTCGTCGTCCGAATTAAACTTTAAGTTTCTTACATGAGCAAAGTGGAGTCTTCCCTTTAGTGCTCTTATCATTGTGGGAAGGTCATTTGCTCTGTTCGTTCCGTATGAACCGGCGCAGAAAGTTACGCCGTTATGCGGGTTATCCACCATCTTCATCATTCTTAAGATGTTGTCAAGATTGATGATTATTCTGGGCAAACCGAATACCGACCACGCGGGATCATCCGGATGAATTGCCATGTTGATGTCGTACTTGTCACAAACGGGCATGATTCTCTCAAGGAAGTACTTAAGGTTCTCGAAAAGTTTCTCCTCATCCACATCCTTGTACATGTCGAAAAGTTCCTTGATGTGAGCCATTCTCTCAGGTTCCCAGCCGGGAAGAATAGCACCGTTTGCATCTCCCTTAATGGAAGCAAACATCTCCTCAGGATTAAGAGAGTCAATGGCTTTCTGAGTGTACGCCAAAACAGTTGAACCGTCAGGGCGAACTCTTGCAAGTTCAGTCCTTGTCCAGTCAAAAACAGGCATGAAGTTGTAGCAAACAAGATGAATATCCTCTTTGCCAAGGTTCTCCAGGGTTTCAATGTAATTATCGATATATTTGTCTCTGTCAGGAGTTCCTACCTTAATGGCATCATGAATATTAACAGACTCTATGCCGCTGATATGAAGGCCTGCTGCCTCCACTTCCTTCTTAAGGGCATGGATTCTGTCTATGCTCCAAACTTCTCCGGGTTCGGTATCGTAAAGAGTGGTTATTATTCCGGTAACTCCGGGAATCTGTCTTATTTGCTTAAGTGTTACCGTGTCAAATCCGGTACCAAACCACCTTAATGTCATTTCCATCGTAAAAAAGCCTCCTGATTAAAGAGCAAGGCGCACTCCAAAAACGTATTGTGTATCAGAGTGCGCCTTTGTTTTAAATCATTCTACCAAATTGGCACTGTATGTGCTAGGGAAGCATATCGGAATCACCGAAGTACTCTGCCCATTTCTCTGCACGCTCATCCATAATTGCCTGGCCGCCTGCTGAGAGGTAATCTTCCATATGGCTGTCCCATACAGAATCGAAATCTGCTTCAGAAGCAACAACAGCGTTATCAAACATTTCGTCTCTCTTAGCTGTAAGAGTATCACCTACTTCTGCTTCTGCTGCAATCTCACCAACGTTAACGTTCTTAGGATACATACCTTCTGCGTATGCTGCCTTTGAAGCGCCGTCTACAAGCTCGGGATCCTGATCGCCGTAGCCGTATGCAAGTGAAAGAGCTGCTGTCTTCTCATCACCGTACCATGTACCGTTACATGTAAGTGTATAGTCGATGTTCTTACCTGAGTTCTGGATTGCATCACCTGTTGCAGCAATAAGCTGAATAGCGCCACTGTCAAGAACTTCGTGTGTAACACCTTCGTCACCTGCCTGGAGGTATTTGATTACTTCAGGGCTTGTGATGAAATCAAGGTAAAGGAATGAAGCAAGAGGCTCATCGTTTGTTGAAGGGAAGAAGATCTTTCTGTCTGTTCCGAATGCGCTGTACATCCACTTGCTGTGCTTGCCGTTAGCATCCTCGAAAGGATCGATTGCTACGAACTTAGCATCTTCACCAACGTTTCTTCTAAGGTTAGAGTTGATGGAATCTTCGCCTGCTCTGAAAACATAATCCCAGTTGTGCTCGAAGCATCCTACATAACCTGCTTTAATCATATCATCCTCTGTTGAATCTCCGCTGGGATAAAGAGGGAAATCCTTCCAAAGGAGGCCTTCGTTGTACCACTTGTTAAGAAGTTTAACTGCTTCTTTTGTTCCGTTCTGTGTAGCAAATCTGTCATCGAATCCGTTAATGTAACGCTCTTTATCAGACATCTTGGGATCCTGGAATGATGCGATAAGGTTGGTTGCTCTCCAGCCTACATCGTAGCTGATTGAGAAAGGAACCATCTTGGAAGCATCTGCACCAAGGAGCTCACTTGCGTTATCCTTGAAAGCAACGAGCATGTCATGGAACTCATCTGTTGTTGTAGGAGCCTTGAGGCCTAACTTATCAAGCCAGTCCTGACGAACGAAAGTTACGCTCTTCTGAGTCTCGCATCTTCTTCCTTCGATTGCCCAAAGGGAACCGGTCTTGGGATCCTTGTCCCAAAGAAGTCCATCCTCGCCGAGGAAGTCCCAAAGGTTGGGAGTAACTGACTTAAACTCTTCTACATAATCCTTAAGATCTACAACACCGCCCATGTTAGCGTATGTAAGAACTGTAGGATAGCTGTAAGTAACACAGATATCAGGTGCGCTTCCGCCTGCAAGAAGGTTGTTGATTTCCTCAACCTCTGTCCAACGGGGAACTGCAACGTATTCAACTTCTACGTTGTACTTATCAAGCATTCCCTGCTTAATGTAATCTGTGTACATGTTGTTTGTGGGGTCTGTACCACCGTCGTTGTTACGATCATAAATCTCAACGGTGATGTGCTTTGTTTCAGCAAACTTGCCGTCTACGAGCTCTGCAAGTGCACCGCTCTCTTCGACTGTTGCTTCAGCTGTTTCTGTCTCTGCAGCGGCTGTTTCTGTCTTTTCTTCAGCAGCGGGTGCCTGAGCAGTATCAGCTGTGTTTCCGCATGCTGCAAGTCCTAAAACCATTGAGCATGCAAGTAATAATGATAATACTTTTCTTTTCATTTTTAACCTCCCTTATAGAATTGGTGTTTTTTATAATTACAGCTCCCATGCTGTAGTTACCGTGTCAGTTTTTATCACTCCTTAACAGCTCCCAAAGTTACTCCGTGTATGAAGTACTTCTGGAGGAAAGGATAGATACAAAGGATAGGAATCGTTGAGAACATTACCGTTGCCGCCTTCAGGGAATCTGAAAGTCCCGGTGCTGAGAATCCTTCCTGTGTTGCAACTTCTACCGAGTTAATGTTGTTCAGTATGTTGTAGATAAGAAGCTGCAGAGGGTAGAACTTTTTGTCCTTCATGTACATCAATGCGTCATAGTATCCATTCCAACGACCTACCGCATAGAAGAGGGCAAGTGTTGCCATAACGGGTTTTGACAAAGGAACATATATTACCCACAGAATCCTGAAGAAACTTGCTCCGTCAATCTGTGCGGATTCTCTTAGGGATTCGGGTATGCCGTAGAAAAAGCTTCTCATGATAATCATGTTGTAGACGCTTAAGCATCCCGGCACAATCAGTACCAGCGGATTATCAAGAAGATTTAACTTCTGCATCAGCAGGTAGTTAGGGATTGTTCCTGCGTTGAAGAACATTGTTATCGTAATAAGTATGTTTATAAAATGACGTCCCTTTAACTGTTCAAAAATCAAGGGGTATGCACAAAGCGTTGTCATTGTGAGTGAAAGCAGTGTGCAAACAAGTGTCAAAAATGCTGTCCAGCCAAATGATCTTATGTATTTGACGTCCGTAAGTACTGTCTTGTAAGCTCCGAAGTTAAGTCCCTTCGGCCAAAGGTAAACCTCATGCTTGATAAGATACTCTGTTGCCGAGAGAGATCTTGCCAGAAGGTTTAACATCGGCAGTAAACACATAACCGCGATAATCGCACAAAGGATTACGAATATCCAGTCTCCGATCTGTGATTTGGTGGAATGTATCATCCTGTTCTCGTCCATAATGCACCTCCTACCAAATACCACGCTCACCCAACTTACGCGACAAGAAGTTCGCGCCAAGCAGGAAGAATACGTTTATTACTGACTGGAACAAGCCGACAGCTGTTGTAAGCGAGAACTGAAGGCCCTTGATACCGGCTTTGTATACATAAGTTGCGATAACCTCTGCGTTCTCCATAACAAGCTTGTTCTGTAAAGCGAAAGGTCTGTCAAAACCGGAACCGATGATATTACCGAGTGCCATGATAAGAAGCACTACGATTGTGGGCTTGATTCCGGGAAGAGTGATGTGCCACATCTTCTGGAATCTTCCGGCGCCGTCAACGCTGGCCGCCTCATAAAGCTCAGGTGAAATACCTGCTATTGCTGCAAGATATATGATTGAGTTCCATCCAAAACTCTGCCAGATACCAAGACCGATGTAGGTCTTTACCCAGGTTCTTGCATCGTTTAAGAAAGGAACGGTATCAAGTCCCATCTTGTTAAAAAGAAGATTTACAAATCCTGTTGAAGGAGCAAAAAGCTGTAATGCCAAACCATAAATGATGACCCAGGAGAGGAAGTGGGGCATATATGTGATGGTCTGAACAGCCTTCTTAAATCTCTTAAGCCTTAACTCGTTAAGCATCAGGGCAAACATGATGGGAACCGGGAAACCGAAGATCAAATCCTTAAGGTTAAGGAAAATGGTATTTCTCAGTGCCCTTATGAAATCCCTTGATTTGAATGCCTTTATGAAGTACTCAAAACCATGATTCTTGGCCCATGGCATTTCCCAGATACTCTGAACGATACTGTATTTCTTAAATGCGATAAGTACGTACCACATGGGGAAGTACTTGAAAACGATAAGATAAATAATCGGGAGAAGTAAAAGGAGATAAAGCTGCCAGTATCTCTTAAGATAGACCTTATCGAATTTTACTTTGGGCCCTTTTACGGTTTTTTCTTTAGCCACCTATTCTCCCTCCTTTACATGAAATATTCGGGATGTTCTTCCCGCATCTGATGCTCGTCAACTCTGTAACGGTTCAGGTGTTTCTCTACCAGTGCGACTGCCGCCTCTTTATCCCCGGCCTTGATAGCTTCAAGCATCTCTCTGTGATCCTTGACAATCTTTAAATCCTTGACTGTCTCAACCGAAAGGGTTCTTACCCTGTCGAAGTGGAGCATCATGGTCGAGCTCATATCGTAGGTGGTAGCCTTGCCTGCTGCCAGATAAATCAATTTGTGGAACTGATTGTCCAAGGCATATATCTTGTCTGCGTCCGCCTTCTCAAGGTAGAACTCCTGAAGGTGAACGTTCTCTTCAAGTTCTTCGATTACTTCCATGGGAGCAATCTCGCATGCAAGTTCAATTACTGCTTTATCAAGAGTCTTTCTTACGAATCTTGATTCCTCAACCATGTTGGGATCAATAAGTGATACGTAAGAACCTCTCTGAGGAAGAATCTCTATGATTCCGGCTTTCGCCAGATCAATGATTGCTTCTCTTACCGGAGTCCTGCTGACTCCAAGTTCCATCGCTATCTCATTTTCAGAAATCAAAGTTCCCGGCTTCAATTCCAAAGATACAATGTTGTCTCTTAGTGTTCTGAAAGCAAAATCTCTTGCTGATTCTTTCGGAAGTCTGTCCGAAATGTACATGTAGCCTTTCCCCTCCGTCTCTATTTCGTCAAAATGCATTGTTTTTGCAACTTGTCCACTTGTATACAAGTGTATCTATGTATAAAACTACCACTAACATGTTATTTTGTAAAGGGGTGTATTGTCATTATTACCAAAAACGGGGTAAACAAAAAACGGGAAACACCACATATAATGGGCGTTTCCCGCTAACTAACATTTTTTTATTAAGTGTATTTACAGTTTTATAGTTTCTCCTGCTTTTACGAAATACGGTTTCTCGTCATACTCAAACCAGATATCCGTTGCTGTAGGGTTCTTGCAGATTGTCATTTCCGTATTAAAGAGAAGTTCGTTAAATGCATGGACGTAATCATATATGTCTATGTTAGTCGCATACCAGATATCATCCTTGCCTGAAACCTTCTTGGCAAATTCCTCAATAACATTCCAATTGTCATGCTCCTCAAATTCATATGAGTGACCCCAAAGGTAGAACATCCAGGGACATCCGCATGGATGATGGGATGTGACGAACTTTTCCGCCAGTTCCATAAGTCTCGGATTGTTGTGATGGCATGTCGCCTCCAACCTCAGCCAGTCCTTTGGAAGATCAAAGTTTTCGGAAGAAATAATGGTTCTGGAATAAACAATACCGGAGTTTCTTATGGTCTCAACAACATCGTCATTATAAGTTCCGTAAGGATAAGCCATGCCTCTTATGATTGTGTTAAACTGCCTTTCCAAGGTCAGCTTGTCCTGAACAATCTCATAAGCGGCCCTTGCTGGAGAGAGCTGTTCCAAAAACGGATGTGTATATCCGTGTACGGCAACCTCCATCCCATTCTGAACGTAAAGTTTATCTATTTTGCTCTTAGGCATTCTTCTGTGAATCTGTCCTGCAGGGTAAACCGTCCCCTCCTTGGCATAAACACCGCTGTTTAAATTGAATGTTCCTTTGAGCCCATACTTAACCATGATGTCTACAAGCTTTTCATCCTGCTCAACACCATCATCATAACTTAAGGTAAGCGCCTTTATTTTTCCTCCGGGAAAACGCAAAAAAAGATTTGCCATATGAAGCCTTCTTTCTTATCTTATAAAGCCCATTCTTTGGGAAGATATTTTTTCGTTGCGTCTATCATATCACAAACAAGCTTGGAAATCTCCTCCCTGCTTCCTTTATTTTTGGTTAAAGGATCATTCATAAACGCTTCTATAACTAGATCCTTGTTATATGTAAACGCCGCTTCAAGAACTCTCTCGTGATTCTCAACATGAGGAATTATAAGTTTGTAGATATTATCGGGGAGAGGGCCTGCGCTTATAGGACGAATCGAATCCCTTTCAAATACCGCATTAGTTTCAACCACAGCCCGTCTTGGAAGATTTGGAATCTGTCCCGCTGTGTTTGGAATGTTTACGTTACTTATAACTCTCTCAAGGCCACAGAGCGCCTTGATAAGAAGAATTCCTTCCTCTCCGGTCGGCTTAAGCTCTACTTCCTCTTCAAATGCCGCAAGCCTCTTTGAACGGGCAAGTCTTTCCTGCAAATCCTCCTTACGCCATTTTACACTTGTAAGCGCAAAGTCCCAGTTCTCAACCGTTTCGGGGTTTTTGAGGTATTCGTCTCCGGGCATGAACTCAGCAAGATGTCTGTCACCGGCTGCCGCGATAAGACCGTATCTGTTAAAGAGATCGAACTTGACTCTGTGCTTGCATACAAAGCACTTGTTGGCCCAGTGCTCGGAATCTCCGCCTTCCCAGCCTCTCTCAAAGTTTTCATCAATATATTTTTTGTAAACAGGGAATAAATCCAAA